>WRIF01000096.1 GCA_009782865.1 Promicromonosporaceae bacterium | reverse complement strand
CGGCGTGGGGGGCTCAGGCTCGATGCGATCAGGGGTGACCAGGGAGATCGACGTGTCGTCCTCGATCTCCTCGCCGCTGTCCGTGCAGTCGGTGCCGTCGGGACACTCGGGGTTGGGGACCTTGGTCAGGAGGGCGAGGTTCTCGACCTCCAGGCGCGAACCGTACTCGTCAAGGCTCCGGTCCGCACTGTAGGCAAACGAGACCCCGCCGGCCGCAATCACGTCGCCGGCGTAGAGCAGCACGTCGCCAAACTCGGCGGCAAACTCCGGGAAGGAGTCCGTGAGGCGGGCGTGAGAGTTGTGCACGGTGCGGCCCAGGTCGGCCACGGCCAGGTGCGCGGTGCGTCCCTCTTCGATCTCGGGATGGGAGGCGGTGAAGGCCACGCCACCGGCGGGCAGGTCGGCCCGGGGCAGGGTCGCCGTGAACGTCACATAGGCGTGCTCACCGGGCAGCAGGGGGCTGGCCCCGGCCGGCCAGGAGACCGTGACCGGGATCGAACCGGCCGCGATGGTCAGGTCGGCCAGGTCGAGCGGCCCGACCGCGTCGCCGGCCACCAGGCGCAGCGAACCGGTCTTGGTGACGTCACCGACCTCGCGGGCGGCGGTCACGTCGATCTGGAAGTCGAGGGTGATCACGTCCCCGGGGTGCTTGGCGATCTCCAGGCCGTCGTCCTTTACCTCGCCGTCGGTGTCGAGCATCACCTTGGTCAGGTCCCAGGTGTGATCGATCGCGTAGGCCCCGGCCACCACCATCGGGCCAAACCCGCTGTCCACCGGGCAGGCCACGGGGCTGGCGTGGGCGGGCCACGGGTAGGAGACCGCCACGCCGCCGGTGGTCGTGCGGCCCATCCACATCACGTAGGCGTCCGCCGAGTTCTCAAACTCTGTCCGCAGCGAGATGTTGACCCGGGCCGGGGCGAAGTTGCCGGCGGTCACGTCGACCACCAGCCGCACCGCGGTGGCGGCGGAGAAGTCCGCGCCCGCGGTGACCGGATACCAGGTGGAGGCGGTCTGGGCGAAGGTGGCCTCCGGGTTGGTGGTGAAGTAGAGGCGGGCCCCCTCGCTGGTGTTCTCGAGGTCGAGTCCGAGCCCGGTCACCACGTACCCGCCGGAAAGGACGGACTCCTGGGGCCCGGTGTAGCCGTTGGCCACCGCCGAGGCGTGCAGGAACTGGCCGTCACCGGGGCGGGGCAGGACGATGACCGTGTCGGTGGTCCACGCGACGGCCGAGGTGGTGTTCACCGTGGCCGAGAACGTCAGGTCCTCGCCGCAGGGTACCGAGATCGCCTCGATCCTGGCGGTGCCGCTCGCCTGCGGGCGAACGTAGATCGCCACTGCGTCGCTGGGCCGGTTCGGGGCCTCGACCATGATCACCTCGGCGTCGTTGTGGATCGAGGAGTTGGCGTGGGCCGTGTACACCACGGTGACCGTGTAGGTGATGGGGGCCAGGTCCCCGCCGCCCCACCAGGCGCTGTCATCCACAATCTCGGCGGTGCCGCCCACCGGGACAAACCGCAGCACGGCCGGGGTCGAGTCGGGGTCGCCGCAGACGCGGCCGGAGACGGGGCCCGGCACGGCGGGCGTGACGATCTCCATGATCCACCCGGGTGAGGTGTTGACGGGGTTCTCGACGCAACGGTCGAGGGTCACGTACACCACCGGCGTCACGTAGTCAGGGATGTGGTCGAAGCCGCTGATGGACGGGACCACCTCGTAGGTGAGGGTCTGCCCGGGCAGCACGGTCATCGTGGGCGGATTCTCCGTGTTGGGGGTGCCGCCGACATCGACAACGTTGTTGGTGATCGAGGAGAGCGGGCTCTGCACCGCGAGCACCACCCAGCGGTGCTCGGTCCGGTACTCGGTGTGGGCGAGGGTCACGCCGTCGGCCTCAAACTGGTGAATCTTGTGGACCGCCCGGTTCGGGATGAACGTGCCGTGCAGTTCGGGGTCTACCTGCCCGTTGCTGATCGCGATGTCTTCATCGACGATGAAGGGCATGTAGACGATCAGGTCGCCGGCGCCCGGGTCAGACCCATGCGGGATGGCGCCGAGGCCAAAGACCACGCGGAAGGCGTTGGTGTCCGGGCCGGGCGTTGCGCTCCAGGTGACCGAGCCATCAAGGGCGATGCCGGCAACGACGCCGGGGACTCCCCACGGCAGGGAGTCGGTGTACTCGATCACGTACAGGGACGGGTCGACGGGCTGCCCCCGCAGGATCACCCGGGGCGCGCGGGTGGTGTCGATGCGCTGCTGCGTGTGATCCCAGTGGTCTGCCATGACCACCCGGCCAAGGCTGGTGTCGATGGTCGCCGTGCGGGTGTCGTTGATCAGCCGCACCGTCAGCTCGGTGGCGGGGGCCACGTAGCAGCGGTCGTGGGTGATCCGCCAGTTGGCCCAGTCGGTGGAGTCGCAGTGGCGCGAGCGGTCCTCGCCCACGGAGGCCAGCACGTTGGCGGGGTGCCAGACGCTCTGGTCGGGGTCGAGGGGGCCACGAATCTGCTTGGTCATCGCTCCCAACCCGGACTCCGGCACCCGACGCACCCGGAAGGCCGTCCAGTCGTTGTTGGGCCACGGCTCGCCACGCATAGCCCGGGTGGGGTCGTGACGGGTCGGGTAGGCGGCGTCCTGCCCATCGCCGGGCTGGGTGTCAGTGCCGTTGTTCAGCATCTGCGGGTCCACCGAGAACGAGCCAGGGTCCACGACGATCCGCACCGGGTAGTCGAAGACGGTTCCGGGAGCCTGGAAGGGAGGCGCCTCGTTGAACATGAAGTGGATGTCCAGGTGGCCCGAGTTGCTGCCCAGCGGGAGCAGGCAGCGGGCCGCTTCGGGCATGACCGTCGGGGGCGGGCCGTTGAGGGGCACCCCGGCCGGGGCGGGCAGGGCGCAGCCGGGGCCGACGGGAGTCACGGTCGCCCCGCCGATGGTCCAGGTGGAGCGGGGGAAGGCCGAGACGTCCAGGTAGCCGGACCAGGGGCCAGAGGTGGAGACGCCGTTGGTGGCGTGGTAGCCGGCCATGCCGAGCGGCACCGGCTGGACCCGGAAGCGCGAGCCGATGGGATTGGTGGCATGCCAGGTGCCCTGGGTGGCGTGGCTGCCGCTACGGTAGATGTTGGTCCGGCCCTCCTCCCAGGTGATGTGGTTCGGCTGGAGCACAATCAGGTCGACGGCGGGGGCGGAGACCACCGTCACCGGGGCGGCGGCGGCCGCGAGTTCCGGCGTTGCTCCGAGCGTCGCCGCCGAGACCGTGGTCACCTGCCCGGGGCGAACGTGGCCGCCGGTGTCACGGGCGGTCATGATGATCGAGCCCTGCACGGAGACGACCATCTCCCCCGGCACCTGGTAGATGCACTGGTTCCCGACCCGAACCGGGGTCAGGCCCGATCCCGCCGGGCAAGTGGCCGCACCGGGAGGCCACTGCAGGTAGGCGGGAACATCGATGGTGACCACCACCTCGCGGGCGGGGCCCGAGTGAAACTCCAGTTCCAGGCGATAGGCGACCAGGTCGAAGGAGCCGACCACGCCGTCGGTGGCCGAGTTGTCACCGACGGCAAACCCGTTGGCGCTGTTGACAAAGGTGCGCATGTTCCCGGGGCCGTGGGCGGCCCCGGCGTGCCCGGTGCCGGTCTGGTACAGGATCAGCTCCACGTCCACCAGGGCGGCGTTGCCGCTGCTGGCGACGATCTCGGCGGAACCCTCGGCCTGGGCATCGGCCACGGCGGTTGCCGCCGCGCCCAGCGGGGCCAACATCCCGGCGGCGAGCAGGGGAACGGCGAGGCCAAGGGCACCCAGCCGGCGCCACTGTGTGGTCTTCGTCAACATTTGGAACTCCCTGGTCTAGGCCCGATGAGGGGGCGGCGATCCACAGCCGAAACCACTGAGCGGTGGCCCTAAACCACGCGACCCAAGGTCACTGCCTCGCGCGGATCCTTACCCCTTCCTACTTTGCCTGGGACGCTACCGAGTCCCCTTCCCCTCGGAAACAAAAGACCGTGGTACTACGCAACTTTCGTCCGGGAATCGGCAGAATTTCCGGCTGACTTTGCCGGTCGCCACGCAGAAATGTCTGTGCTTTCCGCACCCTGACCTGGACAAATGTCCTCAATCGCGCCAGGAGTCCCCCCTTGCGCCTCCCGCGTCACGGCCGGGCAGTCCGTCGACACACCGCGATCGCCCAATCGACCGACCCACCCCACCCGCATTGCGGATTTTCCGTGGGTCAACCATTCGGTTGACCCCGCCCTCCACCGGGATAATCGCCGCAATTTCAACCCTTCTCCACTGGATTTCGGCCCCTGGATCGGGGCAGGATTTCTCCCATGAACAACACCTCAACGCCACCAGCGATCAAGGTCCGCGACCTCCGCAAGGCCTACGGTTCCAAGCGGGCCGTCGACGGCCTTGACCTCGACATCTACCAGGGAGAAATCTTCGCCATCCTCGGCCCCAACGGCGCCGGCAAGTCCACCACGGTGGAGATCCTCGAGGGCCTGCGCCTGCGCGACACCGGTCAGGTCGAGGTGCTCGGCACCGACCCCGGCCAGGCCGACCGCCACTGGCGCTCTCGCATCGGCGTGGTCATGCAAGACTCCCGCGACATCGCAGACCTCACCGTGCGGGAGATGGTCAAGGCCACCGCCGCCTACTACCCCAATCCGCTCGATCCCGAACAGGTCATCTCCGCCGTCTCCCTCACAGAAAAGGCAGATGCCCGCGTGCGCGGCCTGTCCGGCGGGCAGCGCCGCCGCCTCGACGTGGCGCTCGGCATCATCGGCCGCCCCGAGCTGTTGTTCCTGGACGAGCCCACCACCGGCTTCGACCCCGAGGTGCGCCGCGAGTTCTGGCAGCTGGTCCGCGACCTGAACACCGCCGGGGTGACCATCGTGCTCACCACCCACTACCTGGATGAGGCGGACGCCCTCGCAGACCGCATGGCCGTCATCAAGGACGGGAAGGTGGTGGCCCTGGCCACCCCCGCCGAACTCGGCGGCCCCGAGGCCCGCCGGCCGATAGTCGAATGGATCGAGAACGGCGTCAAGCGCTCCCAGCGCACCGACAACCCGACCGGCCTGATCACCGCCCTCACCGCCACGCACGCGGACGCCGGCGGCGAGATCGTCGGCATCAACATCATCAACCCCACCCTCGAGGATGTCTACCTCGACCTCATCGGCGCCGCCAAGTAAGGACCCGACAAATGACTACCCTCGACCTCTCCCCCGTCGCCGCTACCGGCGCCTTCCCCTCCCTGCTGTCCCAGACCGGCACCCGCTTTGGGGTGGAACTCAAGAACTTCCTGCGCTCCCGCGAGGCCTGGATCTGGATCCTGGCCTACCCGACCGCCATGTTTGTGATCTTCAACTTTGTGATGGGCGGCTACGTGGACCTGGGCACCGGCACCACCGCCTCCTTCGGACAGGTGTTCCTGCCCGGCATGATCGCCACCGGCCTTCTCAATGCCTCGTTCCAGACCGTCGCCTCCGATGTGGTTAACGAGCGGGAGTACGGCACGCTCAAGCGCCTGTCGGTCACCCCGCTCAGCCCAGCCGCCTACATCCTGGGCAAGGTGGCCATGGTGATCGTCACCGCCACGGCGGCCACCGGCCTCCTGCTGGCCGTAGCCTCCCTCGGCTTCGACGTCCAACTGCCCTCCGATCCGATGAAATGGGTCCGCTTCGGCTGGCTGTTCCTGCTCTCGCTGGCCGTCGGCACCGTGGTGGGCATCGCGTTCACGGCGCTGATGCGCTCCACCAAGGCCGCCAACGCCTTCATCCCAGCCCTCGCCCTGATCCTGCAGTTCATCTCCGGGGTGTTCTTCCTCCCCTTCTCCTCGATGCCCGCCGCCGGTCAGGCCATCGCCAACGTGTTCCCCCTGCGCTGGCAGGCCCTGGGCATGCGCTCCATCTTCTGGCCCGAGCAGTTTGTGGTCACCGAGACCGGCGAAAGCTGGCAGGTGGGCCTGACCGCCATCGTCCTGGCCGCCTGGTTTGTGGTGGCCGGCTTCATCGCCGTCAAGACCTTCAAGTGGCGCAGCAAGGCCGATGGCTAGACTCCTGCCATGACCACGCCCCACCTCCCTTCGGCGGGGCCTGGCGACGCCCCGGTCGATTCCCCTCACGGGTCGGCCGGGGCGTCGTCGTCCTCCCTCGCCGCCCCCGCCCTAATCGACGACGCCTGGGACAGCCAGGCCAAGTGGTGGGACCTCGGCACCTACGGGGGCCTGGCCCTGTTTGCCGTCACCCTGTGGGGGGCCGGCCCGCAGGAGGCATCGGCGTGGTGGCTGCTGACGCCACCTGCCCTCATCGCGGCGGCCTGGTGGCTGCTCGGCCGTCGGGCCGCCGCCACCGGCTCCCCCCTCCTCACCTGGGCCTACCTGCTGCTCGCCTTCGCCGCCACCGTGGTGTCCTCCACGGTGAGCGGCATGGGCCCAATGCT
>WRIF01000095.1 GCA_009782865.1 Promicromonosporaceae bacterium | reverse complement strand
CGCCATTTTGACAAAGTTGTCATCGTTGAGGTAGACGATGGGTCCGGCTGACCAGTACTGCGTTGTCGGCCGCCCGTTGAGCTTGACGGAAAAGAAGTAGTCGTTGAACTCGGGTGTCTGGAGGAAGACGTTCTGATTGCTGTTGGCCGTTCCGTCCAGATATCCGGCGGTCGCCTGGATCCGCACGCCGCTTTCGGTGGCGCTCCAGTTGGAGGCCAGCTCGCGGACGATGCTCCACCGGGTCCTGTCCAACGCGGCGCTCTTCAATTCATCGCCGGGGTACTCGTCCAGAACGGTCAGGCGGCCGGTCACCGGCTGGTTGTCCAGCAGCGGGATGACCCCGTCTATGATCTTAACGCCGGCCGTCTGCCAGAGCGGCTCGCCGATCGTCCAGTCAACCGGGAACTGGAGCGTGCCGCCGGTGGAGTAGGTGGCCGTGACGGCGCCGCGGGGGCGCGGCGCGCGGGGCGGGGGGCCCGTCCCCCCCCGCCTGCGCGTTTGGCTGTTCCCCCGCCAGCGCTCCTGGGGCGAGCCGTTCCCAATCGTCTGGGACTCCTCGGACCGTCCCGTCGCCCTGCCGGCCGCCTCCCTGCCCATCGCCCTGCCCGACGTGCCGGACTACGCCCCCAAGACGTTCGACCCGGACGACGCCGACTCCAGCCCGGAGGCGCCGCTGGGCCGCAACGAGGACTGGGTCAATGTCACCCTCGACCTGGGCGACGGCCCCCAGCAGTACCGCCGTGAGACCAACACCATGCCCAACTGGGCCGGCTCCTGCTGGTACTACCTGCGACACCTGGACGCCGGGCACGACGGCATCACCGTGGTTGACCCCGACCTGGAGCGGTACTGGCTGGCCCCCGGCCACCACCCGCTGTCTGCCAAGGCGGGCGGCGTAGACCTGTACGTCGGCGGCGTTGAACATGCGGTGCTGCACCTGCTCTACGCTCGGTTCTGGCACAAGATCCTCTTCGACCTGGGCCACGTCTCCAGCCCCGAGCCGTTCGGCCGCCTGGTCAACCAGGGATACATCCAGGCCTTCGCCTACCTTGACGAGCGCGGCATGTACGTCGAGGCCTCGGAAGTTGAGGGCGACGAGGCCACCGGCTTCACCCACCAGGGCAGGCCGGTGACCCGCGAGTACGGCAAGATGGGCAAGTCCCTGAAGAACGTGGTCACCCCCGACGAGATGTGCCACGACTACGGCGCCGACACCTTCCGCCTCTACGAGATGTCGATGGGGCCGCTCGACCTGTCCCGCCCGTGGAACACCCGTGACGTGGTCGGTTCCCAGCGCTTCCTGCAACGGCTGTGGCGCAACGTTGTCGACGAGGAAACCGGCGCGCTCACCGTCACCGACGCCGAAGCCGACCTGGAGACGCTGCGCGCGGTGCACCGCACCATCGCCGACGTAACGGTCGAGATGGAGCATCTGCGCCCTAACACGGCCATCGCCAAGCTGATCATGCTCAACAACACCCTCACCTCGCTGCCGGCGGTGCCGCGGGCAGCCATCGAGCCGCTGGTGCAGATGGTCGCCCCGTTCGCCCCGCACATTGCCGAGGAACTCTGGGCCCGCCTGGGCCATGCGGACTCGCTGACCTACGCCCCGTATCCGGTGGCCGACCCCGCGCACCTGGTGGAGGACACGGTCACCTGCGTGGTGCAGATCAAGGGCAAGGTGCGTGCCCGCCTGGAGGTGCCGCCGTCCATCAGCGAGGTCGATCTTGAGGCCGCCGCGCTGGCCGATCCGGCCATCGTCCGTGCTATCGGGGACGCCCAGGTCCGCAAGGTCATCGTGCGTGCCCCTAACCTGGTCAACGTGGTGGTCTAGTTGTCCGAGGCGGTGGAGGAGCGGCCACAGTTTGGGCAGATCGAGGCAGCCTACGTCTCCGCCCAGCGCGCCTTTCGTTCCCCGACCCTGGCGCTGTTGCACAAGCGGGATGCGCCGTTGGTGTGCTCGCTGCTGGGGATGGTGTTCACGGCCACTCGGCCGCGCGTGGCCGTCTCCGACGCGCACACCGAGATCGGTGACGCCCTCGCCCAGCTGCGCGCCGCCGGCTACGAGCCGCTGCCCGACAGGCCCGCCCGCGAGCTGTGCCGCCAGTGGGTGGAGGCCGGCTGGCTGATCACCCACGTCGAGGACCTGACCGCCGGGGCGGGGGAAGACCCGGAGGAGACCGAGTTCTACCGCCTTTCTGCCCACGCCGTCGGCGCCCTGGAGATCGCCGGCCGCGCCGGGGGAGCCCGCACCCGCGTCTCGCGCTCCAGGGTGCGGACCCTGCTTGACGCCGTGGATCACCTTGCCGAGGTGGCCGATCCCGACATCGCCAGCCGGCAGGCTCGTCTTCAGCGCGAGATCGAGGAGCGCAAGGCGCAGATCGGCGCACGGGAGCAGGAGTTGCGGCGCCTCGACGCCGGGGGAGAGGTGCCCGCCGCCGATACCGAGCAGTTGCTCGAGGAGGCAGAGAACGTGCTCGCGCTGCTGCGGGAACTGCCCGCCGACTTCGCCCGCGTGGCCGAGAGCATCAAGGCGATCCAGCGGGAGACCGTCACCGCCCTGCGCCGCGACGAACGCCCCACCGGCGAGGTGCTCGCCGAGTACCTGGAGCGGGCCGAACACCTGATGAGCGCCACCGCCGAGGGGCGCGCCTTCGCGGGCGCACTGGGGCTGATCGGCGACACCGAGCGCCTAGACCTGCTCGCGCAGGCGATCGATGGGACGCTGCGTCATCCCTTTGCCTCCCAGTTACCCGCCCGGGAGCGGGGCGCGCTGCGCGGCATCACCGCCACCATTGAGCGCGGCCTGGCGGACGTGCTCACCACGCAACGTCAGGCCTCTCGCGTCATCACCGCCCAGATCCGCAACCACGACCCCCTGCGGGATCGGCAGGTCGACGAACTGCTGCGTGACGTCATCGCCGGCCTGGGACGCTGGGTGCCCGCCTCGCGGAGAGGGCAGGGCGTCGACCCCTTGCGCCGCCTGCCCCGAGCGGGGGTGGGTCGCATCCGTTCCACCCTGGCCGACCTTGCGCCGCCACCGGGCCCGCCGGCGCTCGAGGCCTGGGAACCCGATGAGACCCCGGCCGACCTCGCGGCCGCCGCCATTTGGGGTGGCCCCAACTACCCGGTACTCGACGAGCTGTTGGCCGCCGCCCGCCGCGGCGAGACCACGCTCTTTGAGCGCGACGGCGCCGACGGCCTGGACCCAGACGTCCCGATCCCCCTGGAACGACTGTTTGCCGCTGCCCCCGCGGCGGGCCGTCGCCCCGTGGACCTGGTTGGCCTGCTGGAGCTGGCGGCCAGGGCCGGGATTGTCGACCTGAACGACGTCGCCTACGTGGACACCATCCGCCCCGATGGCACCCGCCGCCGTCTCGCGTTTGCGGGGGCGGCCCTTGAGCCCGTGAAGGAGGAAAGCCCATGAGCGAGCCCGACTGGACCGATGTCGGCCTCGACGAGGTAAGCGACGTTGAGATGCCGCAGCCCGTCCTGGCCCCTGAGGAGGAGGGCGGCTTCATCACCCCCACCCCGATGGAGGCGGACCCAACGGAGTTGTTTGCCGGGGACACGGGCACCCTCGAACCGGAGGCGCGCGTGGTCTTGGTTGAACTCCTGCGCCGGCCATACCTGCTGGATACCAACCGGGAACGTTGGAACGCGCTGCTGCAGCACCAGACGGTGATCGAAAGTCGCCTGCATGACCTGTTTGTGACGCTCATCGTGGACCGCGTGCGCGGCATCGCCTACAAGCGGCAGGTGCGCATCGGCGAGGTGGACATTCCCATCCTGCTGCGCGACAAGCCGTTTACCCGGATCGAAACCGTCCTGCTGGTCCACCTGCGCACCCTGCATCAGCGGGAGACTGGGGCGGGGGAGAACTTTGCGCGGGTGGACGCCGAGGAACTTGAACAGCAGGCCTTGAGTTTCCTCGACCCCGACGAGACCAACCTGGCCGCCCGGCAGAAGGAGGCCCGCGCCGCGATCGGACAGCTGGTCCGGGAGGGCTTCCTGGCCGAGGAGGCCCTCGGCCGGTACCGGATCACCTCGCTGGTCGAGGTGGTGCTCGACGTTGAGCGGCTCGCGGAACTGGCCCAGTGGCTGCGAGAGCAGGGAGGCACCCCATGACCATGGTTGACACCCTCTTTGGGCTGATCCCGTCGGCCAGCACGGGGCAACAGTGGATCGCCCGCGACCTGCAGGTGGTCAACTGGGGCGGATACGCTGGCCCCCACCACCTGCGCCTGGCCGCCACCGCCACCCTGCTGGCCGGAGGCTCCGGCTCGGGCAAGTCCACCCTGATGGACGCCTACATCGCCCTGCTGATGCCGCACACCACCCCCTTCAACGGGGCCTCGAATGGCGGGGTGGTGGGACGCCCGCGCGGCAAGGATCAGCGCAACGTCATCTCGTACGCCCGCGGCAAGCTCGACGACTCCCGCACCGAGGAGGGCACGCGCGAGCGGGTGCTGCGCGGGGACAAGGCCGACACCTGGACTGCCGTCTCGCTCACCTGGGTGGATCAGGGCGGCGCCGAGTTCACCGCCCTGCGCGCCTGGTACGTTCCGGTGGGCGCTACCAACCTGGACGGACTGACCTCCGTGCGCGCCACGCTGGATGGCCCGCTCGCCCTGGCCCGGCTCGAGTCCGCCGCCAAGGCCAAGTTCTCGCGCTCGGAGCTGGGGAAGCTGGAGCTGACCTGTTTCGACACCGACCGGGACTTCTCGGCGCGCGTCTACTCCACCCTGGGGATCGGGGCGGCCGGTGGGGGCGAAAAGGCGGTGGCGTTGCTCGCCCGCATCCAGGCGGGTCAGCAGATCACCACCGTGCACCGCCTGTACAACGACATGGTCCTGGAGGAGCCGGGCACCTACGCCAAGGCCGCCGAGGTGGTGGAGCACTTCGATGAACTCGCCGCCACCCGCGAGCAGATGCTGACCGCCCAGCAGCACTACTACCGCGAGTCCTTCGACGTCATCCGCCGTCACCACGCCCGCTTCGGTGACATCGACAACGTCACCCTGTGGGGCCTCCACGACCAGCGCTCCTGGCGTGGCGGTCAGCACCCGCTACTGCACTTCGGTGCCGCCGGCGGAGTTGGCTGGCCCGCAGACCCGCTGCAGGCATTCACCCCGAAGCCCGCGTTCTTCGGCGCGGTCTACTCCGGTGACCTGTTGATGACCCCCGAGCGTGCCGCCACCTTCGAGCGTCCGACCCTGCTGCCCTGGGACCAGGTGGTCCCGGTGTTCGCCGGAACGGTCGCCCTGGACGCCGCCGCCTTCGAGGCCCCGTACTGGAACCAGCTGCCTGCCCGCCAGGTTGCCGGCCAGCGCGTGGCCTGGCAGACCCGCTGGACTCCCGAGTACCTGACGGTGCTCGCCACGGTCCACCCCGAGTGGCTGTTTGAGACCACCAACGACCAGATCGAGATCGCCTACAACGGCGGCGCAGTGCGCGTCGGTCGGGGCGGGATTGTCTCCGGTGACGCCACCGCGGTGGTGACTCCGTTCGGCGACGGCTACCGGGCCATCGTGCGTATCCCGCACTCCGTGGCCCTGGGGGACACCGCTGCCTTCGACATCTCCCTGGTGGTAGATGGCGCCGTCGCCGGTTCCTTTGTCACCACGGGCGGCACCGGCACCCTGGAGCTCCTGGAGGAGCTGGCGTTCGTCCAGGTCCCGCAGGCGCCCGAGCGCCCCGTCATCGACGCCTACCGCGACGAATCGTGGGACGGCGCCGAGCGCATCTATGTCGACACCCTCGTGTCCGGCGACGCGGGCGGCGCCACCGCCACCGTCGACCTGATGTGGTACGACGACAACGTGGACCGGCTGTTCCTCTTCATCGAGGTGACCGATCCCGACGTCGTCATCGCCCAGGGCAACGCCAACGCCGACGGCTTCGTCAACAACGCCGCCTTCGGCGCCATGTACGACGGCATCGAGCTCATGTTCGACATGTCGAACGCCCGCGCCGGCGCCCTGCGCGGCTGGTACGACCTGGTGCTGCGCATCACGCCCGACGGCACCTGGGCCCGCGTCCACGGTGACGGCAACCACAACAACCGCATCATCCAGGGTGACGGCATTGCCGCCCGCCTGACCGACACCGGCTACATCATCGAGTTGGAGTTGTTCATCGGCGTGGGCACCGGCCACCAGTTAGGCCAGTGGAACACCGCCCTCGGCGGCATCGGGGCCGTACACGGCCTCGAGATCCGGGTACTGGACGGCGACGGCACCGACAACGCCGCCACCCACTCCTGGGCCACCCCGGCCGCCAACGCGCGCGTCAACTCCGAGCGCTGGGGCGTCTTCGAGATGGTCGGCGAGGCCGACGACGAAGAGCCTCCGGTGTTCAACGCCGACCGTCTGGGTGTGCGTCGTGGGAATCGGTTCTTTAAGAATCTGGAGTTGGTTGGTGGTACTGCTGAGATTACGTTTACGTTTGGTCGTGAGGCTGATGAGGTGTTCAT
>WRIF01000094.1 GCA_009782865.1 Promicromonosporaceae bacterium | reverse complement strand
CCCCGCCGGACCCGGACCCCGACCCCGCCGCCGCAATCCCGTCCGTGTCCGCGTGGCCCGGGCCTCCCGAGCCAGGGCCTGCCGCCGCCGCGCCCACGCCGCCCGCGCCGTCCGTGTCCATATTCCCGGACCCGCCCGATCCGGAGCCCGGGCCCGCCGCCGCAATCCCGTCCGCGCCCGCCTGGGACGGGCTGGAAAGCCTGGGCATTCGTATGGGCGATCCCGCGCCGGCCGCCGAGCCCGCCGGATTGGCCTGGCCTTCCACCGGGGGCGCATCCGTCCCAGTCGCCCCGGCCGCCCCGGCCGCTCCGGTTTCCGAGACGGCGCTTGGCCTGGGAATTGCCGGGCTTGAGTCGTGGACGGAGCCGGTTGGAGCGTCGCCGCCCGATCCACCACCTGCTCCGCCGCCTGTTCCACCGCCCGGTCCGCCGCCCGCTCCGCCGCCTGTTCCACCGCCCGGTCCCCCGCCTGCATGGCCACCCGCTCCGTCGGCCGCGGCGTGGCCCAAGGCGGAAGACCCGCCTCCGCCCGCCGAGCCGCCGTTTGGCGCTGGCCCGGGCCTGTCGGGCGCCATCCGGGCCGCGGCGCCGGCCCTGCTGGGGGAGGGCACGGACTGATGTGCGGCATCGTGGGCGTCACGGGCAGGCCGGGCGCCCCGGCCCTGGTGGCCGAGGGCCTGGCCAAGCTGGAGTACCGCGGCTACGACAGCGCGGGCGTGGGCTGGTCCGCGGAAGGCGGCCTGCGGCGCCTGCGGACCGTGGGCCGCGTGGCCGAGCTGGTCCGCCGCCTGCCGGAGGGCCTTTCGGCCGCCACGGCCATCGGCCACACCCGGTGGGCCACCCACGGCCCGCCCGTGGAAAAGAACACCCATCCCCACCTCAGCGCCTGCGGCCAGGTGATGGTGGTCCACAACGGCATCCTGGAGAACTACCTGGCCCTGCGGCAGGAGCTCGAGGGGGACGGCGTCGTCTTCCAGTCGGACGCCGACACCGAGGCGGCGGTCCCCCTGGTGGCCCGCGCCCTGCTGGCGCTGCTCGCCTGGGCCACCGCCTCCCCGCCAGGCTCATCGCCCGACGAGGACTACCACATGGGCTCCATTTGGTGTCCGCTGCCGGTCACCGAGCACTGCGAGATGCGGCAAAACGATGCGGGGGTCTACGAGGTGTTGCTCACCCGGCAGATCGCCCTGGCGGCCGGATGCTTCTCCTTCCACGCCAACATCTCTGGGGCCTGCGTCGACGGGATCGTGGAGGCCGAGAATGGCAACCCGCCCTACTGGACCAATCGCTTCGACCGCTACGGCTCCTACCCGCGGGGCTTTTACCGGTTCATGCACTCGTTCACCGGGGTAGGCGACCCCGAGGTGGACGTCACCGGGACCGTCTTCACCATGCGTATGGTCAATGCCGTGCTCACCGTCGCCGTGTTCGGGGCGGCGCTGGCCGTCTCGACCGCCGCCAACCGTCGCCTGTTGGCCTACGGGGGGCTCATCGTCGCCGCCCCCATGATCATCTACCTGCTCGCCTCGATCAACCCGACCGGCTGGTCGATCACCGGCGTCACCGCCGCCTGGTTCGGCCTCCACGGCTACATGACGGAGCGGGAGCGCTGGCGGCGCAACTCGCTGCTCGCCGTCGCCGGGGTGGGGGCGCTGATGGGCGTCTCGTCGCGAGGGGATGCGGGCATCTTCGTGGCCGGCGTGTCCGCAGCGGTGGTGCTCCTGCACTGGGATCGCTTCTGGTCCGAGCGGCGCACGCTGATCGCCCCGGCCCTCACCTTCCTCCTTGGGGCGGCCGGCTTCCTCAGCGCCGGGCAGACCGGCGCGGTCACCGGCGGCATGGGCGGGGGAGGGGAGGCCTCCCTCTCCACCCTGATCAACAACCTGATCATGATGCCCGCCCTGCTCATGGACGCCATCACCGGCAACCTGAACTGGGGGGACACCCCGATGCAGCCGCTGACGCGCACGGCCGTCACCGTGTTGGCGGGCGCGATGCTGCTCATCGGCGTGCGGGCGATGAACCGCCAAAAGGCGCTGTCCCTCTTCGGCCTCCTGGCGGCACTCGTCGGCATCCCCCTGTTCATGCTGCAGATCACTGGCACGGTGGTGGGAGACCAGGTCCAGGGCCGCTACGTCACCCCGCTGCTGGCCGTGGTCATGATGACCGCCCTGTGGGACCCCCTACGGGGTGGGGTCGAGAGGCTCAGCCGTACCCAGGCCGCCTTCGTCTTCCTGGGGCTGGTGGCCGGGCACTCCTGGGCGCTCCACACCCAGATGCGACGCTTTATCACGGGTGACGAGGTCAGGTACCTGAGCCTGGAGCACCGCATCGACTGGTGGCATTCCCCGATTCCGCCGAATCTGAGCTGGCTCCTCGGTTCACTGGCCTTCGCCGTGCTATGTACCGCCTTCTTCTGGGTGGGCCGCCGAGCCGACGCCCTGCCCGCCTCGCTCGAAGGATGAGCAAGATGCCTGGAACCGCCGGCCCGCTGCCGATCGTTCGCTGGCTGCCCGCCCTCGCGGCCGCCATCGGCGCCTGGCTCCTCCTGGCCTGGTCCGGGGTTCCCTTCAGCGCGGTTGCCCTGCACGGGCTCTACTGGCTGCTGGTGGCGGCGATCCCCGGCACCCTGCTCTGGCGCTGGCTGAACCTGCGCCCCGCCTCGTTCCTCGAAGAGGTGGCGGCGGGCACCACCCTGGGCCTGGCCGTGCAGGTGACCCTGACCTTCCTGCTCGGGATGGCCGGGGTGCCGCGCCTGGCGCCCCTGTGGGCGGCCCTGGTGATCATCGCCTTCCTGACGGTGCCCTCGCTGGGCAGGTGCTGGCGCACCACCGCCCCTGGGCCGCTCTCGCTGCGTGCCTCCAGCGGCATCGCCACCGCCACGCTGGCCCTCATCTGGTGGGTGGCCAACAACGGCTTCCGCGTCGATGAGCTGCGCCCGCTGCCCGGCCTGCCCGGCCAGTTCTACTCGCCGCTGCTGTACGGCGACCTGCCCTTCCATCAGGCCATGGCCTCGGCCGTGCTGCGCGGCTCGAACCAGTACCCGTTTACCGCCGGGGTACAGATCCGCTACCCGCTGCTCCCGTACGAGCACGTGGCCGACCTGGCGGCCTGGACGGGCATCGACCTCACCGTCGCCACCATGCGCCTAGCCTGGGTGATCCCGTTGATCCTGGCGATCCTGCTGTGCGCGGTGATCGCCCACCGCCTCACCGGCACCGGAATCGGGGCGGTGCTGGGCGCAGTGTTCTCCTACTTCACCGCCTCCCTCTGGTTCTCCACCGCCGGGGCGCTCAACCTGGGCGTGTTCTGGAGCCTCACCCAGACGGTGGGGCAGCCGCTCTTCCATCTGGCGATCTTGTTGCTGGTCATCTTCCTGCGGGAGCGCCTCCTCACGCTGCCATCGGCCCTCGCCTTCGCGGTGGTGACCTTCGCCGCCGCCGGCTCGAAGGCCACCTTCCCGGCCAAGACGCTCGCGGCGCTGGCCGGGGTCTGCGTGATCGGATGGCTGGTCCGCGCCCGGGCCACCAGGCGAATAGCCGTGCTCGGCGCCATCGCCCTGGTCACCTTCCTCGCCGTGATGACCACCATGCTGGGCTTCGACGCCAACGCCGCCCACGGCACCCGCATAGACTGGGGGCGCGACACCCTCTGGTTCATGAACCAGTTTGTCCCCCTGGGCGACAC
Source organism: Promicromonosporaceae bacterium (assembly GCA_009782865.1). Classification (GTDB taxonomy): domain Bacteria; phylum Actinomycetota; class Actinomycetes; order Actinomycetales; family Cellulomonadaceae; genus Xylanimonas. The sequence continues at coordinate 2,795 of WRIF01000094.1, read as the reverse complement.
CTCCACCCAGCCCTTCTGGACGGCCGCCTTCGTGCTGATCGTCGGGATGTGGCTGTTCGGTGCGGTCTCTGCCTTTGCCGCCCTCGGGCTGCGTCGCCGCGAGCTCGACGTCTGGCTGCTGGCCGGGGTGGGCCTGGCGGGGATGGGGGGCACCATGCTCGGGGTCACCCACGGTGCGTCCCAGCTGTACTTCCTGCGGGGGGCCTGGCCGCTGCTCGGGACGCTGGCCGCCGTCGGGATGGCAGACCTGATCGAGCTGGCGCCCAGCCGGACGGCCAAGTTGTCGCAGTTCGTCGGCTGCGAGATGCCTGCCGGTCGCCGGCAACGTTGCTGGTGGTGGCTAATCACTCGACCGCTGCTGGTGGGGATCGCCAGCCTGACCCTCGGCTTCACGGTGGCCGCAGCCGCCCGCCTTGCATTTCCCCGCCACGCCGCCTTTGCGGGCCTGCGCACCTACCTGCGGACGGTCACGCCCGTGCTTGTGGTGCTGGCAGTGGCGCTCGCAGCGGCGACGGCCATCTGGGTGTTCGCCCGCCGACGGCGAGTGATGGTGGCCTGGTCGCTGGCCTTGCTGGTCGCCTTCGGGGTGGCCCAGGGCGCGTCCTTCGAGTGGCTGGTACACACCGCGCAGGCCTCGACCCGCGCCGACATCCGCCTCCCGCTGACCCCCGCGACCGGCCGGGTCAACGACTTCCCCTCGCACATCCCCACCGATGGCGCCCTGGCGGCCCGCTGGCTGCGCGACGCCACCGCTGCCGACGCCCTGATCGCCACCAATATCCACTGCCGCGAGCGGGGAGTCCCGGTCGACGCCCATTGTGATGCGCGGCAGTTCTGGGTCTCGGCCCTGGCCGAGCGGCAGGTGCTGCTGGAGGGGTGGACGTACTCTGCCCCCCCGCCCAGCCTCGCCCCCACTTTCCAGCTCAACCGCTGGATCTACTGGGATCCCGCCTTCCTGGTCGCCAACGACACGGCCTTCGCCCACCCCTCGGCCGAGTCGCTGGAGTGGCTGCGCGCCCGCGGCGTCGGGTGGCTGCTGGCCGACCTGGGGCTGGCTTCCGGCAACCCCGCCCTGGCCGACCACGCCGAACTGATGTTCAGCAGTGGCGACTTCGCGGTCTTCCGGCTGGGCGACTAGCGCCTCAGCCGGGGTGCCTACCTGACGTTTAGGTACGACGGATACCCGTATCCGATCACCTGCCGACCGCGCGAACGGCGGTTGACCTGGTAGCGGTCGTACTCCTGGGTGCCACAGCCGTCAACGCCGCGCTCATTCTTCGGCTTGGTGGCGTCATGACAGATGGCCACGTAGTCGATGCTGCCGATGGGGCTGACGCCGTCATCGTGCTTGTCGTAGAACATGATGGCGCCCGGCACCGCCGTGATGCCCCAGCGGTCGTTGCACTTGAACCAGTTGGCCCACTCCACGGGGTCGCCAAACTTGCCGATCTCCCGGGAGAGGCCCGCCTTGTCCGCTATCCAGGACACCCAGGCGGCCGAGGGCTCGGGGCTGCCGCCAAACCAGGCGACCGACGGGTTGGCGGGGCGCGGATCGCCGGTGGCATACGGCCACATCGTGTTGATTAGGTGCTGGACCTTGCCGGTGGTGTCTCGGGAGGGGATGGCGTTCCGCGGGTGGGTGACCGAACCGGGGCAGGTGGCCCCTCCGCCCGTGGCCGGCGGGCTGGCCTGGTTGTTTCGTCGGATGGAGAAGGTGTCGGCCCCGTTGCCATTCCAGTCGCCGACCAGGTAGGTGTCACCGGACCTGCCGAACGAGTAGACGGTGTCGACGGTGGAGCCGCGAGGGTGGTTGCTCAGGGAGAACTGGGTTCCGCGGCGGGTCGCAAACGTGTCCACGCCGTTGTGGTTCCAGTCGCCCACGTAGTATTCATCGCCTGCCGTGCCAAAGGTGAAGGGAGGTTCGGTGGTTCCGTCTAGCCGGTTTGAGACGTAAATCTGGTTTCCCCGGCGCAGGGCGAAGGTGTCCTTGCCGTCGCCGTTGAAGTCACCAACATACAGTGGGTCGCCCGGGCTCCCCAGGGTGAACGTGAAGTCGGCGTGGCCGCTGGTTTGCCGATTGGAGACGTAGATGGTGTTGCCGCGACGGACGGCGAAGGTGTCAATGCCATTGCCGTTCCAGTCGCCGACAAACAGTTCGTCGCCCGCCCGCCCGTAGGTAAAGGAAATGGCTGCCCACCCGCCGACCAGCCGGTTGTCGAGGTACATGGTGTTGCCGCGGCGCAACCCCAGGGTGTCGCCCTGGCTGCCGCCCCACCTGCCGGCCACCACCTGGTCGGCGGTGCGGCCGAAGGTGAAGTGGGCGTGGGTGGTGGTGGCGGTGGCGCCGTTGTAGATCAGGTACTCGTTGCCCCAGTTGTCTGCGGCCAGCGCGGAAGGGGCCAGGGCGACGGGAGTCAGGAGGGCGCAGGCCACGGCGGCCACCGCAGAGGTGGTCAGGGGGCGGCGCCAAGGGCGCGGGGTCAGCCGGGAGGGGGCGGGCTGTCTCATGGTGTTTCGCCTTTCGCTGGGTATTTCGCGCCGAGGGTTTTCCCGTGCGAATTACAGCTGCGATGCTGTCACATCACGGGGGAAAATTGGCCGATAAGGGCGCTTGGCACTGAGTGATCCGTGCCCTTCACCGGTTTTCCGCACCGCGTGGCGGTGACGTTCACAAGCGAGGGCGATTGTCCTCCTGGCGTTCGTTCGCCGGAGATTCTGGCGCCCTTCGTCAATTTGGCGCCAGGGGAGCCCGCTTCGGGCGCAAAGGTGGTGCAGGTCGACGGCCTAGGCGAAAC
>WRIF01000093.1 GCA_009782865.1 Promicromonosporaceae bacterium | reverse complement strand
ATGCGTGGACCCTGGCGGCGGCAAGGGGCGACCAGGCGATAGTCATCGACCTGCAGGCGCTCAGCGTCGACGATGACGTCGCCCTGGGGGAGTGGCTCGGCGACGAATCCACCCCCAAGACCCTGCATGGCGCCAAGGCCGCCTGGCACGCCCTCAAGGGGCGAGGATACGACCTGCGGGGCCTGGCGTTCGACACCGAACTCGCCGCCTACCTCTGCTACCCCGACCAGCGAGGCTATGCCCTCGGAGACCTGGCCGTCCGCCATCTGGGCCTCGACCTCTCTCCCGATGAATCCGGGGCGCAGGGAGCGCTCGACCTAGACGGCCTGGGCGACAATGACGCCACCGAGCAGGCCCTGACCGCCGTCGCCATCGGACGCCTGGCCGAGGTGTTCACCGGGGAACTGCGTGATCGGGCCGCGCTTGGGCTGCTCAACGAGCTCGAACTGCCGCTGACCAACGTGCTGGCCCAGATGGAACACTCCGGCATCGCCGTCGACCTCGATCACCTGGCCGACCTGACCAAGGGATTCTCCGCCCAGGTCACGGCCGCGGCCGCAGAGGCCTACGCCGCCATCGGCCGGGAGGTCAACCTCGCCTCTCCCAAGCAGCTACAGGACGTGCTCTTCGACCAGCTGGGCCTGCCCAAGACGAAGAAGACCAAGACCGGCTACACCACCGACGCCGCCGCCCTGCAGGAACTGTTCGCCAAGCAGCCGCATCCCTTCCTGGAGGCGCTGCTGGCCCACCGCGAGGCCGCCAAGCTGCGCGCCACCGTCGAGGGCCTGGAGAGGTCCACCCTCGCCGGGCGCATCCACACCACCTTCCAGCAGACGGTCGCCGCCACCGGGCGCCTGTCCTCAACCGAACCCAACCTACAAAACATCCCCATCCGCACCGAGGTGGGCCGCGAGATCCGCAAGTCATTCGTGGTGGGCGCGGGCTTCGAGACCCTCCTGACCGCCGACTACTCGCAGATCGAGATGCGGATCATGGCACACCTGTCCGAAGACCCCGGCCTGATCGAGGCGTTCGAGCAGGGCGAAGACCTGCACCGCTACGTCGGTTCCCGCGTGTTCGGTGTGGAGCCGCAGGACGTGGGGGCCGAGATGCGCTCCAAGGTCAAGGCCATGAGCTACGGCCTGGCCTACGGCCTGTCCGCCTTTGGGCTGTCCCAACAACTGGGTATCTCACCCCCCGAGGCGCAGACCCTGATGGACGACTACTTCACCCGCTTCGGGCACGTCCACGACTACCTGCAGCAGGTGGTGGCGCAGGCCCGCCTGTCGGGCTACACCGAGACGCTCCTGGGCCGTCGGCGCTACCTGCCAGACCTCAACTCCGAAAACCGCCAGCGCCGCCAAATGGCCGAACGAGTGGCCACCAACGCCCCCATCCAGGGCTCGGCCGCCGACCTGATCAAACTGGCGATGCTCGGGGTGCAGCGCGAGTTCACCTCCGCGGCCCTGGGCTCGCGCCTGCTCTTGCAGGTGCACGACGAACTGGTGGTGGAGGTAGCCCCAGGGGAACTGGAGACGGTGCGCCAGGTGGTCTCCACCCAGATGGCTGGCGCCTATCGCCTGCGGGTGCCGCTCGACGTGTCCGTGGGCATTGGCAGGAACTGGCACGCCGCCGCTCACTAGCGTTCGCAGCGGCGTGCCAACGTGGCCGTGTTGTTTGGCGCACCTTTGGTGCGACACGGCGCCGCTCACTAGCGTTCGCAGCGGCGTGCCAACGTGGCCGTGTTGTTTGGCGCACCTTTGGTGCGACACGGCGCCGGCCACTGATAAGGTCGCGCTCCATGGATTGGATCACGCGCGTTCTCAAGGGCGTCGTCATGGCGCTCGGCTTCATCGTGCCCGGCCTCTCCGGGGGAGCGCTGGCGGCCGTCATGGGAATCTACGAACGGATCATCCGCTTCCTGGCCCACCTGCGCGACCGCTGGCGCGCCGACCTACTCTTCTTCGTGCCCGTGGCCATCGGGGGCCTGGCCGGCCTGATGCTGCTCAGTCGGCCGTTGGGCTGGGCCTACGAGACCTTCCAGGTGGCCACCCTGTGGGCGTTTGCCGGGGTGATCGCCGGCACGCTGCCGGCCCTCTGGCGGTCCGCCGGGCAGCGGGGACGGTCGGGCGGAGACTGGGCGTGGCTGATCGGTTCCACCGTGGTGGCCGGGGCCGGGTTCTTCGCCCTGCGTGAGGCCCGCGGCGACGTGGCGGCCAACTTCTGGGGATTCCTCCTGGCCGGGGCCATCATCGGGCTGTCGGTGCTCATTCCCGGCCTTTCGACCTCGAACCTGCTGATCATCCTGGGGCTGTACCACCCGATGCTGGAGGGCTTCTCCCTGCAGCAGGGCGTCACGCACGGCGCGGTACACGTCTTCCTGCCCATCGCACTGGGTGCCATCATCGTCCTTCCCCTCTTCTCCAAGGCCGTCGAACGGGCCATCGACCGCGCGCACTCCGCCTTCTCCCAGGTGATCATCGGCCTGGTGATCGCCTCGACCGTGATGATTCTCCTGCCGCTTACTCGCGCCCACGGCCCCGATGACCATGCCATCGTCTACGCGGGCGTGTCGGCCCAGCAGTTCGCGGTCGCCGGGCTCTTGGCGTTGGTCGGTGTGGGCGTGGGCTTCGCCATCACCGGCCTTGAGGCGCGAACCTTGGGGCGCGAGACGTCCACCTAGCGTGACCGCCGCCGGTGCAAATGACGCCCTGGCCCCCCTGCTGGGGCGGGCGAAGCGTAGGGTCTTTGACGTTTGCGTCAACCACTGCGAAGGCGAGTAATGTCCAACACTTCCCCTGCCCCCGACGGGGTTTTCGCCCTGAAGAACTCCACCCGTACGCTGATGGGCCTCCAGCACCTGTTCGCGATGTTCGGTGCCACCATCCTGGTGCCCCGGCTGACCGGCCTGTCCGTTCAGGTCACGCTCATCGCCGTCGGCGCCGGCACCCTGCTCTTCCACTTCATCTCCGGGCCGCGCAAGGCGCCGCCGGTCTTTCTCGGCTCGTCGTTCGCCTTCATGGTGGGCATTCGCCTGATCACCGACGTCGATTACGGCCCGTTCGCCGGGCAGGGCCTGACCGAAAGTGAGCTGCTCTCCTACGCCACGGGCGGCATCATGGTGGCCGGCGGGCTGTACCTGGTGCTGGCCCTCGTGGTCAAGCTGGTGGGGGTGCGCCGATTCATGCGGGCGCTTCCCACCGTGGTGACCGCCCCCACCGTCATCCTGATCGGCATCATGCTCGCCCCGTTCGCCATCGACCAGTCGTCCGGCAACCTGCTGCTCGCGGTCATCACCATCGCCCTGATCGTCGGGTTCTCCATCTGGGGACGCGGCATGGCGAGGATCACCTCGATCCTGCTGGGCATCGTCGGCGCCTACCTCCTGGCAATGCTCTTCCACTTCGCCTTCGGCTGGACCAACGCCGACGGCTCGGCAATCCTGGACTTTGCGCGCACCGGTACCGCCGTCTTCGGGGCACCGGAGTTCCTGTGGCCGTCCTTCCACCTGGTGCCGATCCTGATCATGGCGCCCTTCGCCCTGGCGACGATTGCCGAACACATTGGTGACATGGTCATCCTCACCCGGCTCTCGGGACGCAACTACATCGAAGACCCGGGCCTGGTCCGCACCCTCTGTGGAGACGGCATCGCCACCATCGTCGGAGGCGGCGTCGGCGGCCCCGCCACCACCACCTACTCGGAAAACGTTGGGGTGGTCTCCCTCACCAAGATCTTCGACCCGCGGGTGGTGCAGCTCGCGGCCATCTACGCCATCGTGCTGGGCTTCTCCCCACTGTTCGCCTCGGTGATTTACTCGATCCCCGACTCGATCATCGGCGGCGCCTCGTTCATCCTGTACGGCATGATCGCCGCGGTCGGCATTCGCAATCTGGTCGACGACCAGATCGACCTGGCCGACATGAAGAACTGCATCATCGTCTCGGTGATGCTGGTGGTGGGCCTGGGACTGCGCTTCGGGGAGGCGATCACCATCTCAATCGGGGGCACCGATCTGCCCATCGACCGCCTCGGGGTGGCCATCGCGGTGATCCTCGGCATCCTGCTGAACTGGATCCTGCCCTCCCGCAAGCCGGTCGCCCCCGCCCCCCTGTCCGTCGCGACCGGGACCACCCCGGCGGCCGCCAAGCGGGAACTGGTGGACGCCAACCTGGCCGACTAGGTCCAGGCGCGGCGGGCCGAGTGGATCCGGGCGTCGCTCGCGGTAGCGCTCACGACAGCCCTAGCGGGCTGTCTCCGCTTCCGGTTTGCCCACCACTACACCTCTTCGATCGGCCCGCCGTACAGCTCGTCGATCACTCCCGAGAAGTCCCGCTTGACCTGGTCCTTCTTGACCTTCATGGAGGGGGTCAGGTAGTTATTGGCCTCGGTGAGGTCGGTGTCCAGCACCGCAAACTTCTTGATCTGCTCGGCGTGCGAGACCTTGAGGTTGGCGCGGTCCACCGCCTTTTGGATCGAGGCGAGCACCTCTGGATTGGTGCGCGCTTCGGAGACCGGCAGGTTGGGCAGGGAGTGGTTGGCGAGCCAGCCGGGCAGCATCTCGGCGTCGAGGGTGATCAGCGCCCCGATGAACGGACGTTGGTCACCGACCACCACCACCTGGGAGATGAGGGGGTGGGAGCGCAGCCGATCCTCGAGCGCCGCTGGGGCCACGTTCTTGCCGCCGGCGGTGACGATGAGTTCCTTCTTGCGGCCGGTGATCTTCACCCGCCCCTCGCCATCGAGCAGGCCGATGTCGCCGGAGCGGAACCAGCCGTCGTCACAGAAGGCCTCCTTGGTCCGGGCGGGATCGTTGTGATACCCCCGGAAGACGATGGGGCCACGAATCAGGATCTCGCCGTCGGCGGCGATCTGGATGGACGTGCCCGGCAGGGGTGGGCCGACGGTGCCCACCGCCGCCCGCCCGGGGACGTTGACGGCCGCCGGCGCGGTGGTCTCGGTGAGGCCGTACCCTTCGAGCACCTCGATGCCCACCCCGCGGAAGAAGTGGCTGAGGCGTTCACCGAGCGGGGCACCGCCGGAGACGGCGTGGGTCACCTGCCCGCCCATCGCTTCCCGCAGCTTGCTTAGGACCAGGGCGTCGGCCAGGCGGTGGGCGGCCCGCAGGTTGGTGGTGGGCCGACGTCCGTCGGCCGAGGCCCGCGAGTGAGCGATGGCTACCCGCGAAGCCCAGTAGAAGATGCGGCGCTTGGCCTTCGAGGCGGAGGCCTTCTGCTCGGCGGAGTTATAGACCTTCTCGAACACCCGGGGCACGGCCAGCAGGAAGGTGGGGCGGAAGCCCTGTAGGTCGGTCACCAGGTGCTTGACGTCGGGGGCGTGCCCCAGCACGGTGTTGGAGGACAGCACCGCCACCTGAATCAGCCGGGCAAAGACATGCGCCAGGGGCAGGAAGAGCAGGGTGCGAGCCCCGGGCGGCTCCAGCAGTTCGGGAAGCAGCTCGCGGGCGTTCTCGGCGCAGTGGACGAAGTTGGCGTGCGTGAGTTCGGCGCCCTTGGGGCGGCCGGTCGACCCGGAGGTGTAGATGATGGTCGCCAGGTCGGCGCCGACCACGGCGTCACGCCGGGCCAACAGGTCGGCCTCTGGGCGCTCGATGCCGTCGGTCATCAGCTGTGGCACCGCGCCGGCCTCGATCACCAACACCTCCTCCAGGTGGGGCAGCCGCGGGCGAACCGCCTCGACGTCGCCCAAGTGGGCGTGGGTCTCGACGACGGCAAGCTTGGCCCCCGAATCGGAGAGGATCCATTCGATCTGCTCCGGGGAGGAGGTGTCATAGACGGGAACGGCCACGGCGCCGGCCGCCCAGATGGCGTAATCGAGGAGGGTCCATTCGTAGCGGGTGCGGCTCATGATCGCCACGCGATCACCCGGCTCGATGCCGTGGGCCAGCAGGCCGCGCCCGACGGCGATCACCTCGCGGTCGAAGGCGGAGGCCGACAGGGGCGTCCACGGACCCTGCGGGGTCTCACGACGCTCAAAGAGGGCGGCGTCGGGAGAGCGCTCGATGCGCTTGGCCAACAGCGTCGAGATGGAGTAGTGCTCGGGGGGAACAACCAGGGCGGGAGTAGTTGAGATCAACACGACCCGACCATAGCGCCGAAAATCGACCTACGATAGCGTAGGCGCACCCGGCGGGGCACGTGCCTTGCTAGGCGGAATCGGCGGCAGGCGTCCGGTACAACTCGTCGATGGCCTGCGCGAAATGCTCCTTGACCTCCGCCTTCTTGACCTTCATCGACGGGGTGAGGAAGCCGTTTGCCTCGGTGAAGTCGCCGTCGAGCACCGAGAACTTCCTGATTTGCTCGGCGGGGGAGACCACCCGGTTGGCGCGGTCCACGGCCCGTTGCAAGGAAGCAAGCACCGCGGGGTGGCGGGCCGCCTGCGAGACCGGCAAGTTCTCCAGGCCGTGGGTGAACAGCCAGCCGGGCAACATCTCCGCGTCGAGGGTGATGAGCGCCCCAATGAAAGGGCGCTGGTCGCCGACGGCCACCACCTGGGAGATAAGCGGGTGGGAGCGCAGCCGATCCTCCAGGACCGCCGGGGCAACGTTCTTGCCGCCGGCGGTGACGATGGTCTCCTTCTTGCGCCCGGTGGTCC
>WRIF01000092.1 GCA_009782865.1 Promicromonosporaceae bacterium | reverse complement strand
GACCAGCGACTGACGGCGGTGGCGGGCGCCCTGCTGCCGGCGGCTACCCCTCCGGCCGACGGCGCCCCGGGCGAGGCCGCCGCGACGCTCCTGCCGGAGCTGGTCGAGGCGGCGGTCGCGGCGCTGGCCGACGGGGACACGGCGCCGCTGTGGCTGCTGCTCACCGGGGTCTCCGTGGCCTTTCCGAACGCCGACACCATGCAGCGGATGCGGCGCGCGGCCAAGACCATGCCGCGTCCCGCCTTCGAGATGGCCCTCCTGGAGACCACCTTCTATGAGGCGCGTCACGAGGCCACCTGCAACCCCGAGCATCCCGGGCGCTTCACCTGGCCGCTGCGGATCACCACCGACGTGGTGGTCGAGGTCGACTTCACGGGTCGTCACGACCACCAGACCGGGATCCAACGCACGGTCCGCGAGACCGTCTCCCGCTGGGCGGACCACGCCCCGCTAGAGCTGGCCCTGTGGGACGAGACCGGCTCGATCCTGCGCGCCGCCACCGCCCGCGAACGGGCCCGCATCCTGCGGCGCACCGTGGAGGTCGATGTCTCCGACGTGGCCGACGGCGGCGCCCACGAGCTGCTCGTCCCCTGGCAGACCCGGGTGCTCCTGCCCGATGTGCCACAGGTGGAGGCCGCCTCCGCGCTGGCGGGCCTCGCCCAGTTCTCGGGCAACCGGGTCTCGGCCATCGGCTATGACCTGATCCCGGTGGTCTCGGCCGAGACCAGGCCGTTTACCGATGCCGTGGCCGCCGGCAAGTGGCTGGCGCCCATCAAGCACACCGAGCGCATCGCGGCCATATCCGGGTCTGCCGCCAATGAGTTCTCTGGCTACGCCGAGGCGTTGGAGGCGCAGGGGCTGGCCGGCCCGTTGGTGCGGGCGATTCCCATTCCCGACGACACTAGGCCCGAATGGTTCCAGCTGGGGCCGCGCACCCCCCGCGAGCGCGTCCGCCTCGTCTTCTCGGGCACCAAGGAACCACACAAGAATCACCGTGCCCTGGTGCACGCCGCGGCCAGGCTCTGGGAGGAGGGCCAGGACTTCGAGGTGCGCCTGATCGGCGGCTTTGGCTGCACCGACCAGGTTTCCCCGGCGATCAACGCCCTTGCCGCCTCCGGGCGCCCCATCCACAACTACGGGCGCGTCTCCGAGGAGCAGCTGTGGCAGGAGCTGGCCGACGCCGACGCGGTGGTCTTCGCCTCCCTGCACGAGGGATACGGGCTGCCGGTGGTGGAGGCGCTCTCGGTGGGTACCCCGGTGCTCACCTCGAACTTCGGCAGCCAGGCGGAGATCGCCGCCGACGGCGGCTGCCTGACCGTGGACCCCCGCGACGACGAGGCCCTGGTGGCGGCCATGCGGCAGCTCATCACCGATGCGGGGCTGCGCGAGCGGCTGCGGGCCGAGATCCCCGGTCGCCCCCACGTCACCTGGGCCGACTACGCCCGGCAGACGTGGGAGTTCCTGACCGACGAGGAGGGCCAGCCATGAGTCACCGCTTTGAACCGGTGCTGCTGCGCCGGCTGCCCACCTTGGCCGCCGCCCTCGGACGGCCCCTGACAGCGGGGGAGGGACTCGACGGGGCACTGGCCCGGCTGATCGACCCGCGTGACCGCGCGCAGGTCTGGCTGACGCTGTCGGTCCTGACCGGCATCCTGGCCGACGAGGCCTTGGTGATCGAGACCGCCCGGCAGGCGCAGCTCGAACCCGACGCCCTCGGCCTGGCCGTCCGCCACCGGGTCACCGAGGAGTCGGCCACCTGGCACGTCACCGTCGAGCGCCACGCCACCCTGTTGGACGTGGCCAACACCGTCACGGTCCCGCTGCGCACCGGCATCCAGCGGGTGGTCTGCGAACTGGCCAAGCGATGGGGACAGCGCGCCGGGGTGCGCCTGATTGGCTGGACCGACGACATGCTGGCCCCGCGCGAACTGACGCCCGCCGAGGCGGCCCACCTGCGCGATGGGACCGCCCAGGCCGGATGGGGGCCAGAGCCGCGGGAGTCGACCACCGTGATCATCCCCTGGCAGTGCCGGATGATCGAGGTGGAGGTCACCGCCGAGCCCGAGCGGGCCCACCGGCTGCGTTCGCTCGCCCGCTTCGGGGCCGCCACCGTCGATGCGATCGCCTACGACCTGATCCCGATCACCTCCCCAGAGACCGCCGACCCCGCAATGCCCGCCGTCTTCGCCGCCTACCTCTCGGCGATGCGGCACTACCGCCGCCTGGCGACCATCTCGCAGGCCACCGCCATCGAGTACCGGGGCTGGACCAAGATGCTCTCCGGGGCCGGCCTCATCGGCCCCGACCTGATCCCGGTGCTGTTGCCGGGTGACGCCGGCGCCCCCGCCGACGAGGACCTGCTGGCCCAGGCCCGCCAGCGCATCGCTGTCGGCAACCTGCCGCTGGTGCTGGTGGTGGGCTCCCACGAGCCGCGGAAGAACCATCTCGCGGTGCTGCACGCGGCCGAGGTGCTGTGGGCCGAGGGGAGGCAGTTCCAGTTGCTGTTCATCGGCGGTCACGCCTGGCGGGCCGACGAGTACGGTCAGTACCTGACCCGGCTGCGGTCGGCCGGCCTGCCGGTGGACGGCATCGACCGGGCCACCGACGACCTGCTCCGCGCGGCCTACGCGCTGGCGAGCTTCACCGTATTCCCCTCCCTGAATGAGGGTTTCGGGCTGCCCGTCGCCGAGTCGCTCGCCACCGGCACGCCGGTAATCACCTCGTGCTTCGGCTCCACCAAGGAGATCGCCGGCCAGGGGGGAGGCGCCCTGCTCATCGACCCGCGCGACGACGACGACCTCATTGCCGCCATGCGCCGCCTGCTCACCGACGGCGCCCTGTTGGATGCCCTGACCGCCGAGGCGAAGGCGCGCCCCGTCCAGACCTGGGACGACTACGCCGAGACGGTGTGGACGGTGTTGGCCGAAGGCCCAGTACAGTTACCCCCCGAGCGCGGCTAGAATCCAGCCACTCAAGTTCCCGCCGAAAGGACCTTTGATGCGCGTCTCGCGCCAAGAACGCGACAGTGCCCTGGCGATGGAGCCACTGCGCCCGGCCGGGCCGGCCGAGGGCTTCGTGGGCAGCACGCTCCACGCCATCAAGGACGTCTTCGACCACCGCGAACTGCTTGGCCTGCTGACCCGCCGGGAGATCAAGGCCCGCTACAAGGACTCGGCCCTCGGGCTGATCTGGAGCCTGATCAGGCCGATCGTGCAGCTGCTGGTCTATTGGGTGGCGCTCGGCCAGTTCATGGGCATGATGCGCGCGATCCCCGAGTTTGCCGTCTTCATCTTCACCGGCCTGACGATCTGGCAGTTGTTCACCGACATCGTCACGCAGGGCACCAACACCATCGTCGCCAACGCTGGCCTGATCAAGAAGGTTTACGTTCCCCGCGAGATCTTCCCCCTGAGCACCATCGGCTCCGCGCTGTTCAACTTCGGCATGCAGATGGTGGTGCTGATCCTGTTCCTGGGCCTGCGCTCCGCCCAGCTCTCGGCGCGCCATGGCGAGGGCGTGAACCTGTTCCCCTTGGGCAGCCGCTGGATCTACGGCGTCCTGGCGCTGCTGCTCACCCTGCTCTGGGCCGGGGCGCTGGCCCTGCTGCTCAGCGCGATCAACGTCTACCTGCGCGACACGCAGTGGCTGGTCGAGATCTCCATGATGGTCCTGTTCTGGGCCTCACCGACCGTCTACGCCCTGCGCATGGTCACCGACCAGGTGGGAGGCTGGCTGCTGCAGGTCTACCTCGCCAACCCCATGACCATGGCGGTGCTCGGCTTCCAGCGCGCCTTCTGGGTGCCCGGTGACGGGTTCGACACCCCGGGGACGGTGTGCCGCGAGGTCACCACCTATGACGCCGGCGGACTAGTGGAGGCCGCGCAGGTCTGTGAGCCCGGCCGGGTGGTGTTTGGTCCCACCGCGTACCCCGGGAACATGATGCTGCGCCTGGGCATCATGATCGCCATCTGCACCGTCCTGCTGTGGGGCGCGCATCGCGTGTTTGCCCGCCTCCAGGCCAACTTCGCCCAGGAGCTGTGATGTCCCCCAACGTCGTCGAGATTAACGGCCTGTCCAAGCGCTTCGTGATCCGCAAGGAGAAGTCCCTCAAGGAGCGGATCGTCAACTGGGGCCGATCCCAGGAACACAAGGAGGACTTCCTCGCGCTGCAGGGCATCGACCTGAACATCCAGGCGGGTACCACGGTGGGCCTGGTTGGCCCCAACGGCTCCGGCAAGTCAACCCTGCTCAAGATGATCGCCGGCATCCTGCAGCCCAACCAGGGCACGGTGCGGGTGCGCGGGCGGATTGCGGCCCTCCTCGAACTGGGGGCCGGTTTTCATCCCGACCTGACCGGGCGGGAGAACGTCTACCTCAACGCCTCGGTGCTTGGCATCTCCAAGGAAGAGACCGAGAGGCACTTCGAGCAGATTGTCGAGTTCTCCGGCATCGAGCAGTTCATCGACACGCAGGTCAAGTTCTACTCCTCGGGCATGTACGTCCGCCTGGCCTTCGCCGTCGCCGTGCATGTCGACCCCGACATCCTGCTGGTCGACGAGGTCCTTGCCGTCGGAGACGAACCCTTCCAGAAGAAGTGCATGGACCGCATCAAGCAGTTCCAGGCCGACGGCCGCACCATCATCTTCGTTTCTCACTCCCTGGACCAGGTAGGGGAGCTGTGCGACCGTGCCGTGGTGCTGGAGGAGGGCGAGATCGTCGCCGATGGCGTTCCGGCCGAGGCGCTGAAGGTGCTGCGCGAGAGGTTCGACGAACAGCGCGCCGATGACCTCGACGCCCGCCACGCCCGGCAGCGCCAAGACGCGGAACTGGATCGGCCGCGGGTGGACAGGGTGGAACTTTTCGACCTGGCGGGCAACCCGCTCACCGAGGCGGACCAGGTGGCCGACCTGCGCATTGCCATCACCGTCACGGTCCCCGGGGCCGGGCAGGATGTGATCGTCGGCGCCGGGGTCGACACCCCCTGGGGAGTCACCGTGATCGGCACCAACTCCGAGATGATCGGCACCGAGGTCGGCTTCGTCCAGGGCACCCAGCGCATCGACGTCGTGTATCGGGGCCTGCGCCTGGCGCGCGGCCGCTACTCGGTGCACGGCCAGGTCTCCAACGTCGATGGCGTAGAACTCGACCGGGTGCGCGACGCCTCGCCCTTCGAGGTGGAGGGCGACGACGAGACCAGCGCGGGCCTGACCTGGGCCCACGCCTCGATCGAACGCGGCTAGCCGCCCCGACATGGCTAACACCCTTTCTTGGCTGGAGGCGCTGCCTGCGCTGCTGGCCGCCGCCGTCCTACTCACCGCGCCCGGGGCCGTCCTCCTCAAGATTTTCGGGGTGGGCGGCCCGACGGCCTGGGCGGCCGGCCCCGCACTCACCGCTGCGGCCTTCGGAGCGGGGGCGGTGGCCTTCGGGACGGTGGGCCTGCGCTGGAACCTCGCGACCGTCGGGCTGCTGTGTGCCGTTCTCCTCGGAGTCGCCCTGCTGGTCAGGCGGATCTGGGGGCGCGCCGCCTGGAGCCAGGCCGCCGCAGGGGAGAGCCCGCCCACCTCTCGCCTGGCCTACCTCGGGGTGGCCGTCGCCGCGCTGCTGCTGGTGGCTGTCGCCGTCTCGGCAATGCTGGTGCCCGAGGCGCTGGCCCAAGGGTGGGACCCGCCGTTTCACCTAAACGCCATCCAGCTGATTCGCGAGCAGGGCAATGCCTCTAGTCTCGGTGGGCTCGACTCCCTGTGGGCGGGGGGCGGCGGGGGCAACTTCTACCCGGCCGTCTTCCACTCGTTCGCCGCGGTGATCCCCCTTGCCAGCGCCCCGGTGGCGGCCAATGCACTGTTCATGGTGCTGCTGGTCCAGTGGGCGTTCGGACTGGCGTCTCTCGCCCGCGAGGTGTTCCCCTCCCGCCTGGGCATCGCCGTGACCGCCCCGCTGCTGGCGGTGGCCTTCACTGTCTTTCCCACTCCCACGCTCGGCTCTGAGGGCCAGTGGCCCTATGGGGCCGTCGTGGCCCTCACCCCCGGGCTGCTCGCCCTTGCCTGGCGGGCGGTCGGGCGCGATGGCCTGGGCAGGGGCAGGCGCGCCCTGTTGCTGGCCCTGGCCGCTTTTGGCGCCCTCGGCTTGGTTCTCCTGCACGGCTCGGCGGTGGCCAACCTGCTGGTGTTCGGCGTGCCCGCGCTCCTCGTCGTGCTCGCCAAGGCGGTGGCCCGCGAACGGCGCGCGGGTTCTCGGGCCTGGATTAGGCAGGTGGTGGTCGCCGCGGGCCTTGCCGTCGTCGTCGTGATAGTCCTGCTCCTCGCCTACCGGGCCGGGGCGTTCGGCAACATGATGGGCTGGGGCCGCGAGCCGTATACCGGGCGCCTGGGCGCCGCCGCCATCGTCGCGCGAGGATTCGCCCCCGCCGCGCACCCGTGGATCGCCCTGCCGCTGCTGACGGCAGCGCTGGCCGGGGTGGTGGCGACGTTCCGCTGGCGGGCCGGGGAGTGGCTGGCCCCGTCCGCGCTGGCCATAGGGGTGCTTTATGTCGGGGCGGCCGGCTCCGCAGATTCCTGGCTGCGGTACCTGACCGGCTTCTGGTTCGCCGACTGGGATCGGATTGCCGCGATGTTCGCGGTGCCCGGGGCGCTGCTGGCCGCCGCCGGAATCCATTGGCTCGTCGCGGCGGCGGGGGTGGGCCGCGCGCCCGGATCGCCTCGCAGTGGCGACCACGGCCCGCAGTCCGAGCGGCG
>WRIF01000091.1 GCA_009782865.1 Promicromonosporaceae bacterium | reverse complement strand
AACGATACGGGCACATCAGTGACAGTTGTCCCGATGATTTCGCGGAGGTTACCTTGAATACACGAAAGATTCGCACCGGCGCCGCAGTGGTGGCGCTCGTCGCGGCGCTCCTGGCCGTCCCGGCTGCGCAGGCTGACATCTTCGACAACGGGCAAGGGGAGGCTCCTGCCGTTGAGGCGGTGGAGTACCCCTTCCTGGAAGGCGCGGATGCCTTGCCGGACGAGGGAGAGACGGCCGTCTACGACTACGAATACGACTTCGATGAGGAGGCCACCGTCTACGACGAAGAGGCCATCGTCTCCTCCGACACCCACGACCGAGAGCAGGTGGCCCCGCAGGCGACCTCCGCCATCGTGCCCGCGTCCCTGGCCAGCGGGCAGTTCCCCAATGTCGGCGGGAATCCCGGCGCGCTGTGGGAACTGCACCCGGACGGCACCGTGGTGGTGGATTCCGGGGTGGTGACCGTGCCCCCGCAGGGCAGCCCCTTTGCGGAGCACGCCGCCCTGATCACCAGCATCGAGTTCATCGGCCCGGTCATCGCGGGCCCGCTACTGACCCAGCTCTTCGCCGGCCTGACCAACGTGACGGCGATTCACGGGCTGGAGTACTTCGACACGAGCAACGTCACCAACATGAACGGCCTGTTCAGCCAGACCAGCTCGCTTACCACCCTCAGCGACGTCTCGGGCTGGGACACCGGCAATGTCACCAACATGACCCGGATGTTCTACCGGGCCACGTCCCTGCCCACGGTTGCGGTTGGGGGTTGGAACACCGGTGCCGTCACCAACACGAGCTTCATGTTCTTTGGCGCCACCGCCCTGACCACGGTCGATGTCTCGAACTGGGACACCGGCAGCGTCGTCAACATGGCCCAGATGTTCAATGGCGCCACCGCCCTGACCACCCTCGACGTCTCGGGCTGGGATACCGGAAACGTGGCCAACCTGACCGCCACCTTCGAGGGCACCTCCAGCCTGACCGCGCTCGACGTCTCGAACTGGGACACCAGCAGCGCCGTCCTCATGCATGCCACCTTCCGGGGGGCCAGTGCCCTGACTGAGCTCGACGTCTCGGGCTGGGACACCTCCAGTGCCACCCATATGCAGTCGATGTTTGCGGGCGTCAGTGGGGTGCGGGCCCTGGACCTGTCCAACTGGGACACCAGTTCGGTGGTCAACATGAGCCTGATGTTCAACCTCATGACGGGCCTGCGCGAACTGACCCTGGGCGAGGGGTTCATCAACGCCACCGGTACCAACCCCCTCAACCCCAGCCTGCCCAATGTCCACTACAACGAGACCTACACCGGCCGCTGGATCAGGGTCGGCACCGGCACCCTGGACTGCCCCCACGGCCCGGACACCCCCACCTCTGCCGAGCTGATGGTGATGATGGTCGAGGAGGCGGGCGAGGTATTGGCCGACACCTGGGTGTGGCAGCAACGCGAACCCGGCTGCCTGTTCCAGCTGGCGCTGTACGGGCCGGCCCTCACCCGTCCCGACTACCTGGTAGGCGAGCACGCCCCCGGCTACCTCGACTCCGTGACCGAGAGCGCGGCCCCCGGGTGGACCTACCTGGCGGACGTGTTCACCCTGCTGGACGTGCCGGGACCCACCACGGCACCCCCGCCGGGCGTGGTGTGGCAGCCCGCCGCCCCGGGTGCCCCCTACGCCTACTTCGCCTACGCCTACTTCACGGTGCGGGACACCGCCCTTGACTCGGCCGGGACGGTCTTCACCGAGGAGTTCACGGTGTTCCCGCTGCGCTTTACCCGCACCGTCCCCACGCCCACGCCGACGCCGGAGCCTACGGTGGAGCCCACGTTGGAGCCTTCTGCCCCTCCGACGCTCTCTCCCAGCCCGTCGCCTGAGGCCCACCGTCCCGACGGCCCCGGCCTCCCGGTGACCGGTGCCGGCCTGGCCGGGATCGGCGTGGCGGCGGCGCTGCTGATTGGTGGCCTCGTCTCCCTGCTCAGCCGCCGGACGACCAAGGAGTAGCGGACTTCTTCCCATAGGTAAGGGGGGCCGAGCGGATGCCTCGGCCCCCCTTACTCGTTGCTGGCGTCTAGAGCCTGCCGTAGCCGTTCATCTCGCCGGTGCGGGTACGGCCACGAACCTCGTCGCGGTCCCAGCCGACGATCAGGCAGCCGTGCACCCCGCGCGGGTTGACGGCGCCGTTCGGATACTGGCAGATTCCGACACCGGGGCCGGCGGGGTTTACCGGGGTCAGGCCGTAGGCCCGCGTGTAGAAGGCGATGGAGCCCACCCCAGCGGTGGTGGCCCAGCGGCCGCCGCTCTGGAAGAAGCTCTGCAGGCCCGCCATGTTGGTGCGCGGCAGGGAGATGCCCACCGCGGCCGCGGAGGCCACCACGAAGCCTGAGGCCGGGTCACCCCCGCCAAAGGCGGCAAAGTGCCCGCGGTTGTTGCGGTGGGTCTGCTGCAGGGAACGGGCCGCGGCGACGATGCCGCCGTGACCACCGCCGGCCGGCGGCGGGGGTGGCGGGGCAACACAGGCGGAGTCGCCCTCCCGCAGGTGCCCCAGGCCCGGGTGCGGGCACTGCGGCTGGCAGCCGGGGTGGTTGTAGGGCAGGTGCGTGGCGCCGGGGTGAGTGCAGAACGCTACGCAGTTCGGGTTGTTGGCGAGGAGGTGACCGAGGCCGGGCACGTCGCAGGCGGGGATGCCGCGGCGGATGCCCACCGTGGACATGCCGTTGCCGTTCCAGTCACCGACGATGATGCCGTCGTTCGCGTAGCCGAAGGTGAAGGAGGTGGAGGCGTTGCCACCGTGCAGGTGGTTGTCCTTGAAGATCTGCGCGCCGCGCACCACCCCGAAGGTGTCACCGCCGACCCCGTTCCAGTTGCCCACGATCACCTCGTCGCCGGGGCGCCCAAAGGTGAACACGGTCTCGGCGTTGCCGCCCTGCAGGTGGTTGGAGACGAAGAAGGTGTTGCCGCGGCGGATGGCAAAGGTGTCCAGGCCGGAGTTGTTCCAGTCGCCCACCAACACCTCGTCGCCGGGACGCCCGAAGGTGAAGCGGTGCTCGGCGTTGCCACCCTGCAGGTGATTGGTGAGGTAGAAGGCGTTGCCGCGGCGAACGGCGAAGGTGTCGATGCCGTTGCCGTTCCAGTCACCGACGAAGATCTCGTCGGTGGGGCGCCCAAAGGAGAAGTTGATGTCGGCGTTGCCGGAACCGAGTCGGTTCATCAGGAAGATGCGGCCGTTGCGGCGGACCCCGAGGGTGTCTCCGCCGACGCCGTTCCAGTTGCCGACCAGCAACTCATCGCCGTGACGGCCAAAGGCGAAGTGATGGGCGATGGTGTGATTGTTGTTGGACAGCAGGAACTGGTTGCCGTTGGGGGAATACCAGCGGGAGTTGGGAGATGTCCAGCCTTGCCCGGGGGCCACAGACAGGTGGGGGACGGCGCCCGGGTCTTCGACTCCCTCGGCGGCGGCGACGGGGGCGATGGCGGTGGTGAGCAAGACGGCGGTCACCGTCGCGGCGATGGAACGCAGGCCGAGCCTTCTCATGCAGGTTCTCCTCAGGGTGTCAGGGTCATTCGGTGCCAAGGCACCTCCAATAACCTAGGGGTCGTCAGGCAATCTCCAGCGGAGTCGCGCCAGTTAGCCCCCCTGATTGGCGCGCAAGGTCGGCTATGCGGGCGCCGCGGGTCATTTCGCGCCGCGCGAGCCTGCTTGAAGAGGCGGGGAGGGGGCGCAGGGTGGTCAGTAGATGATTTCTGCATCCGCGCGGAAGATGCGCTTGCCACAGACCGCCTGAACGTCGAAGGTCGGTGCCTCGAGGGCACCGAAGTGGTCCCGGATCGCCCAGTCCACGTCACGGAAGCCGAGCAGATGCCGGAAGACCACCGTGGAGGAGAAGCGAGGGTTGATCTCGAAGATCACCGGCCCCCGGTCGGTGAGCCGCAGTTGGACGTTCACCGAGCCGACCAGGCCGATGTCCCGGGCGAACTCGGCCAGCAGGTTGTCGATGGCCGGGACGGACACCACCTGTCCGAAGCCGGTGCGGCCGCCCGCGAGCACGCGCCGGAAGGTCACGGTCTGCGTCTGCCCGGCCCGGCTGCGGAACACCCCGCAGGTGTGCTCGGACTCGTCGGGCAGGAGCAGCTCCTGGTAGATCATGCCCGCCGCATGCCGGGACAGTTCGGCGAGGTTGTCCCGGGTGACCAGATGAAGCGCCTTGCTGCCCGAGCCGTGATCAGACTTCATGATGCAGGGCAGCTCTTGGGGGGCGGCCTCATCGGCGCGCACGGTCCACGGGAACGGCAGGCCCCGCCCCGCCAGCCATTCGGCGGTCGCCAGCTTGCTGAAGCCGATGCGCATCACCTCGCTTGAGGGCAGCAGCAGCGGCACCCCTGCGGTGCCCTCGGCCTCCGGCGGGGTCTCGCTTCCCATCGGGGGCACCTGGGTCATGCCTCGCTCGGCGAAGAACCTGATCTCCGGCTCGGCCATCGGGATCACCAGGTCCACCCGGAAGCGGGCGGCGGTGTCGGCCAGCCACGTCAGGTAGACCGGGTTGTCGCAGGCGACCCCGTGGGCAAAGCCGTCGTAGAGCACCTCATGCGGGAACTGGGGATTGAGGTCTGCGCCGTAGACGGCGCGGATGTAGGGCAGGTCGCGCAGGATCTTGGCCAGGCCGCGACCGATGTCGCCGCCGCCGCCGGTAACGAGCACAGAGATGGGCTGCATGCGGCCAGCCTAGCGGGCGGACTGCCTGCCCGTCGTTCGACGAGGCCGGGCGGATTCGGTGCGCCCTAGACGACGTCCCAGGACAGGGCGGTGCCGCGCGCCACGTCGCGGGTGAAGGTACGGCCAAGCACCACGTCGAGGTAGCGCGGCTCCAGCCCGCCGGCGGGACGGATCGAACGGACATTCTCCTCGGTGACCACCTCGCCGGCCCGGACGTCTGCGACCACAAACAGGGAGCGGCGGAAGCGGCGGGACTCCGCCTCGGCGGCCTTCGGCCCGATGTGCCCGGTGCCGAGCGCCAGCCAGGCGGCCTCCGTCTCGGTGGCCAGGGCGGCAAGTTCCTCGGGTTCGAGCGAGAAGTCGGAGTCGACGCCGCCGTCGGCGCGGCGCAGGGTGACGTGCTTTTCCAGGATGGCCGCACCGAACGCCACGGCGGCCACCGAGACGCCGATGCCCTTGGTGTGATCGGACAGGCCGCCCACCACGCCCCACAGGTCCGAGATCACCTTGACCGCGCGCAGGTCGGTCTGGGCGGGCGAGGCGGGGTAGTTCGACGTGCAGCCGAGCACGGCGATCTGCTCATTGCCCTCGGCGCGAATGGTCTTGACGGCGAGGTCAATGTCGCTGACATCGGCGGCCCCAGAGGAGAGGATCACGGGCTTGCCGGTCCGAGCCACTCGCCGCAGCAGCGGGATGTCTCCGATCTCCAGGGAGGCGATCTTGTAGACCGCGGCGTCTAGGTCCTCCAGCAGGTCGACGGCCGTGCCGTCGAACGGGCTGGAGAACGGGATCAGCCCCTGGGAGCGGGCGCGCTCGAAGATCGGCGCATGCCACTCCCATGGGGTGTGTGCCTCGGTGTAGAGCTGGTAGAGGTTGCGGCCACCCCACAGCTCGTGGTCGGCGGACAGCCGGAAGTCTGGGCCGTCGTGGTCGATGGTGATCGTGTCTGCGGTGTATGTCTGCAGCTTGACGGCCTGCGCCCCCGAGGCGGCGATGGCGTCGACGATGGCAAGCGCCCGGCCAAGGTCGCCGTTGTGGTTGCCCGACATCTCGGCGACGACGAGCGGGCGATGCCCCACGCCGACGTCGAGTTGGCCGATGCGGAAGGACGGGGCGACGGGGGCGGTCATGGGCTCAATCGTAGTGGAGCCGTCAACGCTTCCCGCGGACCAGGCGGTAGGTTCGCCAGAGAAGTGGCAGGGCCAGGGCGGCGGCCAGTGCCGCGCGCAGGGCGACGCCCGGGAGGTCGGTGGGCAGCCACGCGCCAGCGACGGCGGCGACGGCCACCGCGGCCAGCGCCAGGAGGTGGGGCTTGGGCCACCACTTGTCCTCGCCGGCGGTGCGCTGTGCCAGCGTGGTCAGCACCCCGAGTAGCAGCCAGGCGGCGGCGTAGGCCACGCCGATGCCGACGATGCCCCATTGCCCGGTCAGCCACCAGCCGAGTGCCATGGCCCCGGCAAAGGCGGTAGGGGTGGTCAGCGCCAGCCAGCCGGTCTGCGCGTGGACGAGCAGCAGGTGACTGGAGGCGAAGTACGGCACCGAGGGGATGGCGGCCAGGGCGGCGATGGCGACGGCCGGAATCATCTGGGCGCGGTCGAAGGTGGCGGGCGCGGCCAGGTGGACCAGCACCGAGGAGCCCAGGGCGACGGCCACCACCACCGCAGCCATCAGGTAGGTGATCGCCCTTGAGGTCTCGTCGAGCACGGCGAGCCGGCGCTCCTTGACGGTGGAGAAGATCAGGGGCGCCCAGGCGTTGTTGACCGCTCCGATCAGCATGGTCGCGCCTGCTCCCAGGGTGAGGATCACCTGGGCGGTGGCGGCGGCATCCAGGCGACGCTCGGCGATCACCACCAGGCCGGCGACCACGCCGGTGAGGGCGGCGGAGTGCGGCACGGTGGGCAGACCCAGCTTGAGGGCGTGCCACAGGGCGGTCAGGGAGTAGGTGGCCGGCCCGGAGCGCCAGACGATCACGAGCCCGGCGAGCCCGGCTGCCAGGGAGCCGCCGGCGACACAGGCCAGGCACGCCGGGGCG
>WRIF01000090.1 GCA_009782865.1 Promicromonosporaceae bacterium | reverse complement strand
TCTCCAGCTTGAAGGACCACAGCAGCAGATCAACGTCGTTTCGTACTTCTGAGCTGGGAGATTCCAACACCGTGTTCAGCCACTGTTCGGGCCTGAGTCTCACGAGGTCTCCTTTCGGCGAGTCACTTTCATCGATGGTCAGATGCGGGCTACAAGCAGCTTCCGCAGGTCATCGAAACGTGCGCTGATGTCGTTGTCGACGAAACGAAGCTCCTGCACACCCATCAGGTTGCTGAACTCTGCGCATCCATGTTGACGAACGATGACCGCCTTGTCGAAGCCGAGCCTGCCCTGAAACAGCCCGGTCTCATGTATCACGTTCATGCGACCCTGGACGCTACCCGTCAGCGTCTCGTCCTCGCCTGTGTGGATGAGGATTGCAAAATCGCAGCTTTCCAGCATCTGCTCCAAGCGCTCTTTGGCCGTGTAGCCAGCAACCGGAACTCTGTAAACTCCTCCCACTCATACCTTTCGGACGCGAGAAAGTCCTTGAGTTCTCTCCAGAGCAGTGACCTTCCGTGCCCTATGAAGATGCGCTTGGTGCCTCCAGATGGTTGATTCGTCACCGATTGTCTCCTTTCGATTTCCCTTCCCGGTGCCGGGTTGGGCGATGTAGCCTGGCTGCCTACTAATAACAGGGATTGCCCGGACTCTCCAGTCTCGGGCGAGAACAACGTCCGACCCTCACTGTTGCCCCATCGTGCCTCGCACAGACTCTGCGCGAACTCTGCGGCACTCATGGCTGTCACTTGCTGCAGCACGTTCGCTCGGATCATCTCGCGCTCGTAGACAGACAAGTCCACGGGCACTCCTTGCTTATCTGGAAGGAGTCCACAGTCCAAGCGCCCGATAGCTCGTGTGCCCCTGGCCAGGTATTCAGGACCGTACTCCCGCAGATGGGCTGCAAGCCAAGCGTTAGCCAGAGCCATGTCCATGTCGCTCACAAGCGTGATGTCATTGGCGAGTTCCGGGATGATGCGCAGTTTGGTCAATACAATTGTGAGAAAGGCATGGCCAGCCAAGTCTTCGGGAACCGCCAGAAGACGCTTCATCATCTTGCTTCGGCGAGGAGCGTTTAGCATGATCCTGCGCAGTGTCTGGACGAGAAATGAGGTGCCTTCGTCTAGGTGCTCCACGGAGTTGGCCCAGAGAGCCTTCATCTCTCTGGTGGTGTTGATTGCCCGCCGCTCCAGATAGGGGGCATATGGCTGAAGCTCTGCGCGAACGCTGGCTTCTGTCCATTCCGTATGAACACCCGTGCCCTCGTAATGGGCTCGCTTACGGTCCATCAACTCTTCCAAATCGGCAGTAGAGCCTGTGAAAGTGATGATGCCAACTTCGGCTAATGAACTCAGGTCTTCACGAAGCGCTGCGGCGACTGGAGATTGCCTCAAGTCCACTGTCGGAATCTGAATTCGCTCTTGAGCGATTACCGCCAAACGCAGGTTCAGTCGACACTCAGAGACGAGTTTGCCACCGAGCCGCTGTGGAATCCCATACACGGCGAGGATTTGGTCGTTCAGGAGATGGAAGAACATCACGGCACCAACCAGCTCTTGACGGCCTCGGCCACGCTACGCGAGATATCAGAGACCGGACCGTTGGCCTGGATGACTCGAACAGGCCACACCTGGCCGAACTCCCTCGCGGTGATGTCAAGGTCTGCTGATTGAACAGCAAGCCTCTGAGCGATCACCACGTCACTGTCATCCATGCGTCCGCTGCGAGTTCCGCGATCCACTAGCCTCCGCGACAGCGCAGCAAGCGGCACGCCTCGTAGGACGAGGCCAGCTACCCGTTCCTGAAAGCCGCGCGCCTGTGCGACATCTCTCAGAACGGCCACCTGGCCAACACTTCGTGGCGATCCGTCGAGAACCACAGTGGTGTCCCTCGTGGTTGACTCTTCAAGGAAACGGCGATAGTCGTCAGGCGACATCGGCAATCCTGCCTGCATGACATGTTGGGAGTCGAGGTCTCCGGAAGCAGCGCGGTCCCGAAGCCACTGACCTCCCGAGAGCACTGGGCATCCCCACTCGTTCGCCAAGGCGGCAGCCTGGGTGCTCTTGCCTGTTCCCGGCAGTCCGAGTACGGCAAGAACCACAATCCCACCTTGAAGGGGGAACTGCGGAGGGGGCGACTGCTGGAGAGCCATTGCGGTGTCCTTGGTTGTTCCACTCAGAATCCTAGTGGCCCGTCACTGGACGAGTTGCGCCTCTCAGTGTCTGAGAAGGCATGTGAGGCAGTAGGGGCCTGTCACTGCCGCCAGGTGACAGGCCCCTCTGGTTGGGGAAGGGTCAGTTGATCCGCCTGCGCCGCCAGGTGGCGACGCCGATAAGAGTGCCTCCGACCAGGAGGGCGAGGCCGCCGATGATCGCGGGACAGGTGACGCTGGCCCCGGTGTTGGCGAGGCTGCCGCCTGCCTCAACCTTGATCGGGGAGTGCCACATGGTCCGCTCTTTGGCGGCACCGAAGTAGCCCTCGGCCAAAACGGTCTTGTCCCTGCCGTCACTGGTGTAGGCGGTCTCCTTGATCCAGGTGCAGCCTTCCTTGTCCGAGGTGAACTCGGGCGAGTGCAGCTTCTCGGTGACGCCTTCGGCGATGTCGTGGTCGAGGACAGTGACGCCGATCTTGATCGCGCTGTCGGTCTTGGCCGGGTCGGGTGCATCGCACTTCAACTGGTCGCGGGCCGCGCCTGGATCCGTGTAGTTGGTGTGCTGATACCAGAACTCGACTTGGGTTCCCTTCGGGAACGGGCCGGTCAGGATGGCCTCGTCGGTAATCTTCTCGCCCACGTTTGCGTGCTGCGGTGCGTTGGTTGTGATCTTCGGCTTGGGCTGTTCCGGCGGCGGCAGGATGATGGCTGACTCCGAGACGACACCGCAAGTGCCACGCCGGACGAGATGGCCCTGGTTGTCGGTGACGGTCTCGACCATGAATACCATGCCCGGCTCGCCGGGAGTGGTGATCGCCGGGGACAGATAGTTGCCTGCCCTCTCAACCGGCATCGGATCGCCGCTGGACGCGAGCAGGGTCTCCGGGGTGCAGACCGCGCCCTCGTAGACCTTCCCAGCATCGCCGTCCACAACCTTCAGAGCTGTGTCCTTGGTCAGCGACATGAAGTAGCTGTCCCAGGTAGCGGCCCACCCGGTCATGTCCAACTGGTGTTTGTCCTGGTCGGGGAACCAGGCGTGGAGCACGTCCACCAGTTCGGTGCCCGCTTCGACCTCGATGGCCTTGTCGCGTTGGGCGGCGGCCTCGACGGTCGCGCCTTTCAACTCGGCGGGCACGAGCAACTGGGTGATGAATTCGGGCGCTTGGTGGATCAGGGTGATGGTCTCGGACTTCTCACCGCAGATCGACTGGTACGCCTCGGTGCGGGCGTCACCGGGGTAGGTGATGACGAACGTGTACGTAGCGTTGCCGCCTTCGGCCTTGAACCTCGCACCACTGACCTTCTGGGAAGCGCCCCAGGTGTTGAGTGCCGGGGTGGCCTCGTTGACGGCGATCAGCTTCGCGGTCTTGCTGTCCGCCGTGCAGGACTCGGGCGTGACCTCGCCCTCGACGCGCCACAACTCGACCTTGATGGTCTTCCCGTCGGCAGCCCAGTCGCCGTAGCCGGTCCACTGGCCGTGGCTGATTGCGCCGGTCATGTCGGTGTCAGCGGGGGCGTCGGGCCAGTCGATCTGCCACAGATCGTCGGTGAAGTAGATGGTCTCCTTACCGTCGTTGGTGGCCGACCAGCGGGTTACGGCGGTGTGGATCACCGGCATCCGCTTGACCATCGTCGTCTCGACCGGCAGCCACAACGGCGTCGCCGCACCCTTGGCCAGGTAGTCCCTGGCGGCCTCGGGTTGTTTCGCCAGGTCGATGCCGAACGCGAAGCCGTAGGCCCCGTATTCGCCATACTTGACGGTGTGGCAGACCTGCTGGGCGTGGTCCTTCCCAGCGGCGGTGAACGTCAGGTTGTACTCGTCCACGGCAGGCAGTTTCGGGTCGATGGCGAGTGTCTGGGCGGCGGGGACCGCCGAGTGGTAGAGCTTGCCGTCCACCTTCACGGCGACGGGCCTGTCCGTGCCCCACTGGTTCAGCCACAAGTCCTTCGCGTCGGCGTGCTCTACCCACACGTTGTCGCACACCTCGACCGTGGCGTCGCGCTTCGGCTCCGTGACGGAGGTCTCGGCAACCTCGGACTGGACGGTCAGCTCCATCTGCGTGACGTGCGTTTCGAGTTGCTGGCCGAACTTGTCAGCAAGATCGTTGTCAAACAGTTCGGCGACATCGGGGGCCTGGTCGGCCCGCTTGATCTGCCACACCCACGTCCCGTACTGCGAGCTGGGCACGGTGAAGCCCGCCGGGGCCGGAACCGTCACCGGCTTGCGCCCGGATGTGGGCAAGGTCACGTTGACACTAGCCGCGCCGAGCACCTTCGCGTCAGCCGGAGGCTTGTCTGCAATGGTGAACGACGAGGCGGACCCGGCATAGAACGTGCCGGTCACCTTGACCACGGCGGGTTTCCCGTCGCGGGTGGCGATCCAGGAGTCCTTGGCGTCCGGCAGCGACACGGTGATCGTGTCATCCGGGGCCTGGCCCCTGGCGCGGAACTGATCCGGCAACTCCGAAGCCACCGCCAAAGTCATGGGGATGGTGAACCGCTCTGTCATAGAGAAGTAGTCATCACAAAACGGCCCACCCTTAGGCAGATACTTGGCATTGGCTCCCTGATGTGCGGCGTCAAGACACCAGCGCATCGCATAATGCCCTGAACCGGTGTCCGGCAGGGTCGTAGTGGCTGTGGCCCACTGGCCTGGCCCGGTCAACGTCACCAGGGTCGGCGCCGTGGACACGACAGTGGCCCCGGCGGGCAGGGTTTTGGAGGCCGCCGGTGGCAGCGTGCTTTTGACCACATCACCGGAGGCCACAAACGGGAAGTAGGTCTTCGGAGTGGTTTGGATCGGGTTGGCCCATTCTTGGACCGGCCACTGGGAGCCACCCACCGCGTCAGCTTTCACCCTGTCAGCCACCGTGGTGGCGTTCCTAGCCAGGATTTGGGTGGGGATTTCGGTGGCGATCTGCGGCTGCCACTTCGTCTCAGCAGGCGCGCCAGTGTTCGAGCCTGACAGGTTCACCGTCAGCGGGGTTATGGCTCGTTGACCCTCAGCACCGGCTTGGTGGACTAAGAAGCACGATGCCGGAACATCAGTCACCTCAATAGTTGCAGTCACCTTCTCGTCAGCAATCAGGTCATGCCGGGTGGCCAACGCCAGAGACGAGACTATGGTGCCGGTGGTGATGGTCTTTTCTTGCGTGCCGTCAGTGAATGTCACATTCGGTGTGGTCAGCTTGATGGTGGCTGTGTAGCCCGCCGAGTAGTGCGCGTTCGCCTGTGGCAACGAACCACCGGCTATCCCGGCGGCTTCGCCCTCGCGCACCAGCCCAAACCAGACTTTCAGCCCAGTGGTGTCAACCTGGAGGTAGGCGTCTTTCGGTCCGGCATGCTGATCGGCCTCGGCCAGCATCTGGTTGTACCGGTCCTGATAGAAAACCGGGATACTCGGGTGATACTCGGCCCGCACAAACTGCGACAAGGAAGTAGCAGTGTGGGCATCGCTAGTCTCCAAGTACTTCGCCAGCAGGTAGGCGATCTGCGAGTTCTTATCCGGCCTGCCGCTGGTGTAGGTGCCGCACACTTTTGTGGCGGTCGCATCATTGAGCACATCTGGGGCTTGCAGTGCCGGGTCAATGCACAACCCGTAACGGCCCTGTACTGTCATCGAACCCCAGAACGTTTCGGCACCGTCGTAGGTGCCCCACTCGCCAACCGGATAATCGGCGGCCCTAGCCAACGGTGCGGTGGCTGCTGCGGCTCCGGCTAGCATGGCGAAAGCCATGGTCGCACGGATTGTCTTCCTGAATCGGTTACGCCGGACGCGCCGCCGGCGACAGCGCCCGCGACCGTCGCCGTTTCCTCAGAGGTTGACCCGGGCCAGAAGAAGCGCCCCCCGTTTTTCCAAAAAAATCCGGCAAGATAGCGGTCAAGTTCCGATACCGTCGTCCCGGCGCGCGCCGTCAAAAGAAGGCTGCCGTCCTCCCTCTCGCGCGCCTCTGTGATCCCGCGCATACGCTCACAGCTTATGATGATCCCGCCGCGCGGCGACGCGCCGCCGTCCAGTCCGGTCCTCGCCCCCTGAACTGTCACGGGGATCGCTTCCCCGGCGGCGAAATCGAGCGCACGCAAAAGTTCATCGTCCGTCTCCGGAAACGCGATGTATTTGGCGGATCCCACCGCGCGGGATTCGTCACGGAGATACTGTTCATATTGATCTGCGAAAGGCAGGATCAGATCGCTCATGCCGTCCTCCGCGGTTGTATATTATACTGCAAGCTTACAAGGTCTGCCGTAAATTGTCAATACATTGACATTCTCCGCCTCAACATATATGATGTGTTTAATTTTTACTTAAAATTGCCTAATCCATACAAAAAATACCGATTAGCTGCAATTGTTAAACGTTATTTATATTATATAAGCGAAATGATTAAAAGGATTAAGGAAGGAAAACAATGACAAAGTTTAATATTAATTTTAAATATGCGAGATTAATTGTTTTCATATCTTGTCTGTTATTACTTGTCTTTGCAATGTTATTATTACCGCAAGTTCGGCAGATGATAATCAAAGTAACGGAGCGGTTCATTGTTAGCCGTGAGTTAGCGAATCATTTAAAATGGCATGATTTTTTATTTAATATGTCAATTTTAG
>WRIF01000089.1 GCA_009782865.1 Promicromonosporaceae bacterium | reverse complement strand
TCACCAGCACGCGGGAAGTGTTCGCTCCGCTGGCGTCCGGCACCTCTGTCGCCGACCCAGTGGGCCAGGGCGCCGACTACTTTGTGGCCTACCGCGTGGTCGACCCCAACGGCCTCTACGCGCCCGGCGACCTGCACGCCTACGACGCCGTCCATGGCGGCCTGAGCCTCGACCTGTACTTCGAGATCAGCGGGGTCGAGTGGGACGACGCCGAGTCGGCCAACGACGGCACCGACCCGGCCGTCCTCGACGATGTGACCACCAACAACGCCGCGACCCTCGCCTACGACGTCGACGTCTACCTCGACTGGGAGGTCGACTGGACCGGCCTCGTCCCCGCCCACACCCTGGACTATTTCTGGTCGCTGGCCCACTCGGTCACCGGCGCCGACGAGACGGCTCTGGACTGGGGCGCGCTCGGCAACGAGCAGTACGCCTCCCCGGGGCAGGGCGCCGACTTCGACTACACCACCACCGTCAGTGTCGGCCGCCTGGAACGCTGGTCGTTCACCTGTGACTCGACCATCACGCTGACGAATCCCAATGTGGTGTCCAAGTCCCTGGCCGGCACCCAGGTGCTGATCAACGACTCTGAATGGGTGGTGCTCGAATCTGCTACCGCCACCGCGATCACCCCTGGCGGCCAGTACGTGCTGGCCCCCGGCTGGTGCACCGGCGGCGCGCCCTCGACCGCTGGCACGGAGTCCCTGCCGTATTGGGAGCAGGTCAAGACGGCCGCCCACACCGCGATGCCCCCAGCGCTGGCCGGCGTCATCGTCGAGTTGGTGCATCCGCACGTCGCCGACGCCAGCCACGCCGACGCCTTCGGTTCCGTCTGCACCGGCGAGGCCTACCCTGCCCCTTGCGATGACGGCGGCAGCCCGACCCGCAGCGATGCCCAGGCGACGCTGAGCGGTTCGGCTGCGCTCCTGGCGCAGCTGGGCACCATGCTGCCCCTTCCGGGCGTCTCCATTTCCGGTTTCACCGCCACCCTGGACGCCGAGGCGCGCGTTGGCAGC
Source organism: Promicromonosporaceae bacterium (assembly GCA_009782865.1). Lineage (GTDB taxonomy): Bacteria > Actinomycetota > Actinomycetes > Actinomycetales > Cellulomonadaceae > Xylanimonas. The sequence goes on along the minus strand of WRIF01000089.1, from coordinate 5,743 downwards.
CCGCTGACCATCGCCTGGCGCCAGCATCGGGGAGCCGGGGAACCCGGCTTCGGGTACACCGAACTCGACGACGTGGCGGCCGAGCTACAGCTTGAGGGCAGCACCTACCTGTTTGGCGCGACGATTACCCTGGCCCCGGTCGCCGCAACGGCCATCGACATGAGGGCCGACGCCCTCGTCACCACTGGCCGCTCGCTGCTGGTCGACAAGACCTTGGAGGCGACCCTGGAGCGCACCTACTCCGACTGGACGGTGACCCAGACGCCGATCAACGGCACCCGCCTAGAGGGCGGCATCGACGGCAAGGCCGCCTTCGGGGTGACCGTAACTGCCATCCCCGAGACCTTCACCGACGACTTCTGGACGATCCAGGGTGAGATCGAGATCGGCAACCCCAACCCGTGGCCGGTCGGCGCCAACCTGACCTACGCCCTGAACCTCGGCACCACCAACTGCGCCTTCACCGATGCCGCGGGCGATCCGTTCGAGGCCGACGGCGAGCAGGTGGTGACGGTGCCGGGCACCCACGGCGACGACGACAACGTGGTGGTGGTCGGGTTCGCCTGCCAGTGGGAGGGAGCCGAGCCCTCCGGCTTCACCGGCGACTCCGAGGCGACCATCGGCTGGGACCCCCTAGAGGCCCGCTCCAACCTGTGCATGACCCCGTGGTGCACCGACTCCAAGCCCATCGCCTTCGGCTACCTCGACTGGCAGGAGGTTGCCCACAACGGCACCGTCGAGATCTTCCGCACCGCCGGCGTCGGCTCGGGTGGATCGCTGGGAACCGTCACGGCCTCGGTGGAGTTCGAGGACGGCGAAATCTCGTACCTGCCCGGCAAGGCGACCATCCTGGCGACCACGGCCACCCCGGGCGCCTACGCGGTGACGCTGACGGCGCCGCATGCGGGCACGCCGTACGACGGCCTGGGCCTGGCGTCCAACGAGACGGTGGACACCCAGGACGTGGGCCTCAGCGGTCCGGGAAACGCCGCCGCGGAGGACCCGCTGACCCTGACCGTCTTCGACCGTCCTCCCTACCGGCCGGACACCGCCATCACGGCCGGCGGCGCCTACCGGGTCTGGTTCGACTGGCAGGTCGAGAAGTCCGTGATGGCCGGGGTGCAGGACGAGGCTCAAGAGACCGTCGCCCGCACCGGGGTGGACGTCACCCAGCTGGCCACCCCCGGCGACGGCGCCTACTTCGACTATCGCGTATCCGTCACCCCGACCCCCACCTACTCAGACGTCGAGGTGCTCGGCTCAATCCACCTCACCAACCAGGCGGCCACGCCGCTGGCGCAGGCCTTCATTAAGGTGGCGGTTTCCAAGGCCGACCTGGGCATCGACCACCTGCCCGGCACGATCACCAGGGTCACCGTCGAGGACTGCAACGGCGGATCGCCCTGCGCGCTCGGCGCCCTGGCCGCCGGCGCCCCGGTGCCCCCGCTGGCGTCCGTGCTGATCGAGTTCGCCGCCGACGTGCGGGTGTTCGACACGGATTGGAGCCCGGACGACGACGAGGCCCTGCTGGTGGAGGTTTCCCTGACCGGACGCACCCCGGCCAGCCCCAGCCTGACGGTAGACCTGGCTGAGGTCTACGACAACCGGACATCCGACTACGGCCTGGCACGCCTGCGGGACACCTTCGCAGAGTTCGGCCCCGACTCCTCGGTGTCCACCGACTTCGTGTTGTTCGACGCCGACGCGCTGCTGTGCCTGCCGGACTACGTCGCCTACGAGGCGGCCGCGTGCACCCCGGCGAGCCCGCTGTCCACCTACACCGCCCGCCGCGGTGACTCCCTGTCCGCCGGCGAGGTGGGCACCTACCCGAACACCGCCACCATCACCCCGCTGGACTGGGAAGGCACGGAGGCGCCGGCCCGCGCGGCCAGCGACGAGGCGACCGTCCGCGTCGAGACCGGACAAGACCTGACCGTCGCCGTGACCAAGGCCCAGCCGACCCTGAACCGGCAGTTCAACTGGTCCCTCACCCAGGGCGTCACCCCCGGCCGGGAGCTGGAGATGGACGGAGCGATGGAGGGCGACGAGGCGGGCGAGGGCGAGTTCACCCTCGACACCACAGTCGGCATCGACTCGTGGGAGGACTCCGCCCAGGCCATCTCCGGCGAGATCACCGTGCAGAACCCCAACCTATGGCCGGTCGACGTCACCGTGACCCCGATCTACCACCTCGGCGGCTTCGTGGTCGCCCCCACCTGCGTCTACACCGTGGGCGGGCCGCCGCTGGCCAGCCTGGCCGACCTGCCACTTCCGGCGGCGACGGAGGTTGGCGACGCGGTTGTGCCGGGGGCCATCGTCATCGCCTATGACTGCACCTACCCGGCCCCTCTGGGCTACTTCGGCTCCGTCGATGTCACGGCCGTCTGGGATGAGGCGCAGGCCCACTCCGAGGGCGCCAGCGCCGACGCGGGGCGGTATGACTTCACGGACGAGTCCTCCGGCGGTGGCGACTGGGACGGCACCGGCTACCGGGACACCAACCGAGTCATCTTCGACGGCGACTGGCAGGTCTCGGCGGCGGACTACTGGGTGTCGACCTTCCACTACGCGGTCGACGAGTTTGCGGCTCCCCTGCCGGACCCGGTGAGGCTGCGTGTCGACCGCCCGAACGCCGACGGCACCGTGACGCGGGTATCCGGGGTCGATGAGTACGCCCTGACCGTTACCGCCCCCCATGAGGGCGCGCCGTTTGACCCGGCGGGCGTGACCACCTTTGCCGCGACCGCCTACCTGCGGGGCGACAGCGCCGTGCTGCACACCGTCTCCGATGACTTATCCGTCAAGGACCGCCCGCCCCTGAGCGCCAGCAACCTCACCTCCGGCGGGGCCTATCTAGACCGGTTCACCTGGGGCCTCACCCACGAGCCAACCCCCGCCGCCGCCCAGGTGAAGCCGGGCACGGACCACCCGTTCAGCCAGGAGATCGTCGTGACCCCGACGGCCCACCCGGAGCCGGTGATCGTCTCCGGCACGGTTGAACTGCACAACCCCGCGCGGACGGGCCTGGAACGGCAGTACTACGACGTGTTGGTTGACGGTGCGACGGCGGCCAATGCGGCCAGCGTCACCGCGCTGGTGGTCATCGACTGCGGCGGCACCCCGGCCCCGGCCTGCGTGGTCGGCCCGCTGGCCGCCTCCGCCCCGATCCCGCCGCGCGCCACCGTTACGGCGTCCTTTGAGTACGAGGTCAGCGACTGGGACGAGTACCCGCGCGCGCCCCGCACCGTGGACGTGGCGGTCTCCCTGACCGGCACGGCGGTCACCCCGCCCACGGGAACGGTGGAATGCACCGCCCAGCCCTGCTCGGGCGAGCTGACCCGCACCACGCAAGACGCCACGGCCACCCTGGCAGGCGACTTTATCGAGTTCGGTGCGATGACCCCGGCGTACAGCCCCGCCCATCTCGACGCCGACGCCGTCCTCGCCGCCGCCGGGCACGTGACCTACACCTACTCCGCCCCCCGCGGCGCCACCGTGCCCGACGGCACCGGGCAGCCGGACGGGATGAGCCCCACGGTCGGCGGCGAGGCGTACACCTACACCAACACCGTTGCGCTGACCCCGGAGGACAGCGCCGTGGCTGCGGAGTACCCCTCCGCCATGCAGGTCAAGGCCGGCCTGCCGCTGGAGGCCAGCGTGGACCGCTCCCGGCAGTCCCTCACCCGCACCTTCGGCGACTGGGCAGTCGAGCCTTCCGTGCCCGCCGCCGTCCAGGAGGGCGACGCGGCCGGTGCGGCCACCTTCCCCGTGACCCTGACGGTCACCCCCGGCAGCCTCACCGACAGCCTGTGGCGGCTCAGTGGCATCATCCTGATCGAAAACCCGAACCACTGGGTGGACATGCCAGGCCAGGACTGGGACGTGGTGGCAGAGGTCTCCTTCGTGCCCGGGCTAGACCTGGCGGACACGGCGGGAACCGCCGCCGCGGCCTCCTGCCAACTCACTTCGTTGGCCGCCGCGTCCACGCCCGAGCCGGGTGAGCCGATCGAGGTGCTGGTGCCCGCCGGCAGTGCCGTCATCGTGAGCTACGACTGCGCCTACCTGGAGCAGCCGGTCTACGTCGGCGCCAACCAGGTGGTGGTCGAATGGTCGTCCGCCACCGCCCACACGACCACCGGCCAGGTCCAAGCCCCCGCCCCCGTCACCGTTTCCGGCTGGGAGGTCACCGCGCTCAACGCGGAGGTGGACGTCTGGCACGAAAACGGCGTGGACCCCGGGTTCGGCACCCCTTCCCTCCAACGGGTCGGCACCCACGTCGCCACCGCGGACCCGACGGACGCGGGGGACACCACCCTGCTGCCCGCCACCTTCGCGCCCGCCAGCGTGCCGACCACCGACCCGCTCACCGCCCCCCTCGCCGTCGTCATGACGGCCCCCGGCCAGGGCGAGCCCGGCTCCGGCTCGACCAGCGCCCGGCAGGCCGCCCGCCTCCTGGCCGGCGACACCGACCTGACCTCGAATGCCCCCGAGGGCACCAATGAGCTGGTGCTGACGGTGGTCGATCGGCCCCCGCTGGTGGCCGGCGCCCTGGCCGTGGGCGCCACCTACCACGAAGACTTCGACTGGCAGGCGAGCAAGGCGGTCGACAAGGACACCTTCCTCACCGAGCCGCACGCCGACAAGTTTGGCGTCTTCGACTACACCGTGGTGGTCACCCCCCGGCGGGACGAGGAAGCGGTGGTCGCCGCTGGAGGCCTGAGCGTCTCCAACCCGGCCGAGACCGCCCTGCCGCTGGCCCACGTGACCGTCGAGATCACCGACGGCGCCACCACCTGGACGGTGCCGGACGCCTCCCTGACGATCACCGGTGGCCTCGAGTCCGTCGACTGGCAGCTGGTGGGCGGGCAGCCGCACGTGCTGCCCGGCGGCGCCGTCACCGTCGCCTTCGCCCAGAGCCTCGCCACGATCAGCACCCTGGCGGGCGACCTCACCGTGACCGTTCGCGTCTTCGCGTACGACGACACCGAGCCGACCGTCCCCAGCCCGGCCACCGTCACGCTGGCCGCGATCCAGGCGGCGCGCACCACTTCGGACCGCTACGCGACCCTGGCGGACGAGTTCGCCGGCGGCGTCGAGGCGACCTACCGTCCCGAGACGCTGGGCCGCTCCGTCGCCACCGGCGCGGCCGCCGCCTGGGGCGACGACCCGGACGGCTTCACGCTCACCGGCCTTGACGCCGTCGCGATCCTGGCCGGCGAGGACGGCTTCCTCACCGTGACGTACTCGGTAGAGCTGGGCTCCGAGATCGTCACCGAGTCGGACTTCACCGATTACCAGAACACCGTCACCGTCACCCCCAGCGGCGCCGCCGGTGCGCCGGCCGGCTGGACGGAGGAGGGCTCCCCGAACCCGCAGTCGGCCTACGGCCCGCTGGCCGCCACCCAGACCGTGCGGGTGCTGACCGGGCACGACCTCCTGGTCACCGAGACGGGTCCCACCCCGACCCTGCAACGCCGCTACACCTGGGGCCTCGCGCAGGCCGTGCAGGATGGCGACTACTCCACCCGGGTCAATGACTCGCGCTACCTGCGTGAGGGTATCGAGACGGGCGGCGCGTCCACCTTTGACATTGACGTCACCGTCACCTCCACCCACACCGACGAGGACTGGCAGCTGTCCGGCGTCATCACGGTGGAGAACCCCAACCCCTGGGACGTCTGGCTGACCGCCGCCCACCTCACCGACTACGCCGCCTCGTCGTGCACCCTCACCGATCTGGGCG
>WRIF01000088.1 GCA_009782865.1 Promicromonosporaceae bacterium | reverse complement strand
GGAGGCGAACATTCACCCAATACCCGGCCCGGACGCCACCGGCTCCCCGGAGGAGGCGGCGACGAGATACGCCGCCACGCTGGACCTGGAACAGGCCCGCTTCGATGTCTGCCTGCTGGGGATGGGGCCCGACGGGCACGTCGCCTCGCTCTTTCCGGGGCATCCGGCCCTAATGGCCGCCACCGCCGGGGAGGCGGGCGCAGCCATCGCGGTCCACGACTCCCCCAAGCCGCCCCCCACCCGCGTATCGCTGACCCTCGCTATCCTCAACGAGTCGCGGGAGGTTTGGCTGGTGGTGGCCGGCTGTGAGAAGGCCGAGATGGTGGCCGCCGGGCTGGAGCGGGCCGAAGGGGTGCCTGCCGGCATGGTCGGCGGCCGGCGGCGAACCCTGTGGCTCCTGGACACCGCCGCCGCCGACTCCCCCAACTAGACGAGGGCGCTGAGCTCCCGCTTGGCCGCCGCCTTGCGGTCGGCGGCGTCCTCGCCCAGCTTGAAGAGCCACTTGAGCAACTCAATCATGCCGAACACGGCGAAGGCCAGGGGCACAATGAACGCCCACTGCCGCAGTGAGGTCGGCGCCAGTCCGAATGCGGACGTCATCGGCGGGAAGTACATGAGCGCGCCATGCGCCACCGCGAGGATCGCCAGCGAGATGCCGAGTGCCTTGTTGCCGCGGAACACCTTCCAGGTAAACGAGTGCGTGTTGAGGCGACGGACGTTGAACACGTGGGCGGTCTGGGCCAGCATGATCATCGACAGGGCGGCCGACTGCGCGGCCGGGGCGTACCCGGCCTCGGCGCCCGGCAGCCAGCCGTGGAACTCCCCGAGGAACATGAAGATCATGGCGCCGGCCATGACCCACCCGAACAGGAAGATGTGGCGGCCGTAGCGCACCGTGACCAGTGCCTCGTTGACGTTGCGCGGGCGGCGCCGCATGATGCCGTCCTCGGCGGGCTCAGAGGCGAAGGTGAGGTCGAGGCACACGGCCACCACCATGTTGACCCACAGCACCATGATGGGCGTGAGCGGGGCCAGCGCCGTGCCATCGGCGAGCTGCCAGCCGAGGAAGGTGGCCAGCAGGATCCCCGTGGTCTGCGCCACGTTGGCCGGGAGGGCAAACATGGTGCACTTGCGGATGTTGTCGAAGACGCGACGGCCCTCGTAGATCGCCTTCTCGATGGTGGAGAAGTTGTCGTCGAGCAGGATGAGGTCGGCGGCGGCCTTGGTGGCCTCGGTACCCTTGACCCCCATCGCCACCCCGACGTTGGCCTGCGTGAGCGCGGGGGCGTCGTTGACGCCGTCGCCCGTCATGGCGACGATCTCTCCGTGGTGCTGCAGGGCGCGGACGATGCGGATCTTGTGCGTCGGTGAGACTCGCGCGAACACGTGGGTCTCGCGCACGACGGCCTGCAGCTCCTCGTCCGACATGGCCTCCAGCTCGGGGCCGGTCAGGGCGCCCACCTCGCCGTGGGTGATGCCCATCTCCTGGGCGATGGCCTTGGCGGTGATGACGTGGTCGCCGGTGATCATCTTGACGTCGATCGAGGCGGCGTGCGCCTCGGCGATGGAGTGGATGGCCTCGGGGCGCGGCGGGTCGACGATGCCGGCGATGCCGGTGAAGATCAGGCTGCGGGGTCCCACCTCGGCGTCGGGCAGCTCGGTCACCGTCGAGTCGACATCGGTGCGGGCGGCCGCCAGGACGCGCAGCCCGCGGGCGGCCAGCACCTCCATCTCGGCGCGCCAGAACTCTGGGTCGAGCGGCTCGATGCCGTCGACGCCAATCTGCCGGTCACAATGGCTGAGCACGGCTCCGAGCGCGCCCTTGACGAACAGGTGGCGGTTGCCCTCGGGGTCATCCGTGAGGGTCGCCATGTACTTGTACTTGGAGTCGAACGGGATCTCCGCGACGCGGCTCCAGCCATTCGTGGCGACGCCGACCTTGCGGCCGAGCACCAGCACGGCACCCTCGGTGGGCTCGCCGGTGAGGGTCCACAGGCCGTTCTCCGCGGTGGGCGACGGCGGGTTGATGATGGCGTCGTTCGCGTGCGTGAAGGCCTCGGCGAGCGCGGTGAGCTCGGCGGGCGGGGTGGTGGCGCAGCAGTTCGGCTCGGCGCCATCGGCGTGGATCGCCCCGACCGGCTTGTAGCCGGCGCCGTCGACGTCATAGAGGTGGCCGGCGGTGCGGACCACGCGCACGGTCATCTCGTTCTGGGTGAGGGTGCCGGTCTTGTCGGAGCAGATGGTGGTGATCGCACCGAGCGTCTCGGTCGAGGTGAGGTTGCGGCTCACGGAGTTGCGGTGGGCCAGGGCCTTGACCCCGAGGGCCAGGGCGATCGCGACGACGGCGGTCAGGCCCTCGGGCACGGCGGCCACGGCGACGCCGACGGCTGCCGAGAAGAGGTCCATCCAGTTCATCTGGTGGGCGACAAAGGCGAAGGTACCCATGACCGCGGCGATCACGAGCACAACGATGGTGATCTTCTTGCCGAAGGCGTCCATGGTGCGGCCGAGCGGGGTCTGCTCGTCGGTGGCCGACTCCATGAGGTCCTGGATGCGGCCGATCTCCGTGTCGGCCCCGGTGCCGGTGACGACGGCGGTCCCCGTCCCCGCCACCGCGATGGTCGAGGAGAAGAGCATGTTGGTGCGGTCGCCCAGGCCGGAGTCGGCGGCGAGCGGGGCGAGCGTCTTTTCGGCGGCGACGGACTCTCCCGTCAGGGCGGCCTCTTCGATCTGGAGGTTGTTCTCGTCGAGCAGGCGGGCGTCGGCGGGCATCCGGTCGCCGGCCTTGACCCGGATCACGTCTCCGGGGACCAGCGTCTCGGCGTCGACGGACTGCCACTGCCCGTCGCGCAACACCAGCGCGCTGGCCGACATGAGGTTCTTGATCGCCTCCAAGGACTTCTCGGCGCGCCCCTCTTGGATCATGCCAATGCTGACGGTCAGCACCACCACACCGAAGATCACGATGGGATCGGCCCAACCGGCGGCCGGGTAGACAATCGCCAGGAACGTCTTGATGGCGGCGGCGGCCAACAGCACGAAGATGATGACGTCGTTGAGGTGACCCGCCAAGCGCAGGTACCAGGGCATCTTCTTGGGCTCGGGCAGCCGGTTGGGGCCGTACTCCGCCAGGCGGCGGGCGGCCGCCGCGCCGGACAGGCCCTGTTCGGCGGTGACGTCCAGTTGAGCGAGCACCTGGCTCGACTCTTGTGACCACGCAATCACGATGGTAACTCCTTCGTAGGGAAAGATTGCGGTCGCCTGCGGGTGCCAGGCGGCCAGGCAGTGAAAACACCAAGGCCCGGACCTCCGACGGGTTGCGCCGGGGGCCGGGCCTAAGCGAAAAGGCGGTTAGCTGAAGCGGGTCAGCAGGCCGAGGGTGAAGACGACCACACCCCACAGGATCGCCGAGACGATGGTGATGCGGTTCAGGTTGCGCTCTGCGACCCCGGAGGAACCGGCGCCAGAGGAGATGCCACCACCGAACATGTCGGACAGTCCGCCGCCCTTGCCCTTGTGCATCAAGATGAGCAGGATCAGGATGGCGCTGGTGAGCACCAGCACCACTTGGAGGGAGATACGCAGGGCAGTCATGGTCAGCAATCCTAGTGGAGAAACGTCTCGCGGCGAAATCTTATGAGCCGATTTCGCCGCGAGACGTTGTCAGTTATCTCAGATCACGTGTTCGCGGAAACGGCAGATCTTGGCGAACTCCACCGGGTCCAGGGAGGCCCCGCCCACCAGGGCGCCGTCGACGTCGGGCTTGGCCATCAGTTCGGCCACGTTGCTCGACTTCACCGAGCCACCGTAGAGGATGCGCATGGAGTCTGCGATCTCGGCGGAGTACATCTCGACCACCAGGCCGCGAATCGCCCCGATCACCTCCTGCGCGTCGTCGGCGGTGGCCACCTCTCCGGTGCCGATGGCCCAGACGGGCTCGTAGGCGATGACCACCTGGGCGAGGTGGTTGTCGTCGAGGTCGGCCAGGCAGTCCCGCACCTGCTTGAGGGTGTAGGCGACGTGCTCGCCGGCCTTCCGGATCTCCAGGGGCTCGCCAACGCACACGATGGCGGTGATGCCCTCGGCGCACAGGGCGCGAACCTTCTCGTTGACCAGGGCGTCGGACTCGCCGTGGTACTCGCGGCGCTCGGAGTGACCGACCACGGTGTAGGCGCAGCCCAGCTTGGCCAGCATCTTGGCGGAGATCTCACCGGTGTAGGCACCGTGGGTGTGCTTGGAGACGTCCTGGGCGGCGTACTTGACGCCGAGCTTGTCGGCCTCCACCAGCGTCTGCACCGAGCGCAGGTCGGTGAACGGCGGGCAGACCACCACCTCAACGTCGCCGTAGGAGTGCTTGGCGTCATCCAGGGTCCACGCGAGCTTTTGCACGGTGGCAACGGCCTCGAGGTGGTCGAGGTTCATCTTCCAGTTGCCCGCCATCAGGGGGGTACGAGTCATTTTGGTATCAGCCTTCCAGAACAGAGATACCGGGCAGCACCTTGCCCTCGAGCAGCTCGAGGGAGGCGCCACCACCGGTGGAAATGTGGGAGAAACCGGCCTCGTCGAGGCCGAGTACCTTGATCGCGGTGGCGGAGTCTCCCCCACCGACCACGGAGAACGCCCCGGCGGCAGTGGCATCGATGATGCCCTGCGCCACGGCCTTGGTGCCGGCGGCATAGTCGCCGTTTTCGAACACGCCCATGGGGCCGTTCCAGGCAATGGTCTTGGCGTCGGCCAGCTTGGCCGCGAACAGCGCCCCGGACTTCGGGCCGATGTCCAGGCCCATCTCGCCCGACGGCATGTCGGCTACGTCGTAGGTGCCGGCGACGGGGCCGTTGAACTCGGCGGCGGTGACCACATCGACCGGCAGGACGAACTCCACACCCTTCTCGGCGGCGGTGGCCAGGTAGCCCTTGACGGTCTCGATCTGGTCTGCCTCGAGCAGCGACTTGCCGACCTCGTGGCCCTGGGCCTTCAGGAAGGTGAACATCATGCCGCCACCGATCAGGATGCGGTCGGCGACGTTCAGCAGGTTGGCGATCAGCGGCAGCTTGTCGGAAACCTTGGCGCCACCGAGCACCACCGCATACGGGCGGGCCGGGTTGGTGGTCGCCTTGGACAGGGAGTCGACCTCCTTGAACACCAGGTCACCGGCGGCGGCCGGGACGAGGCGGGCGACGTCGTAGACGGAGGCCTGCTTGCGGTGCACCACGCCGAATCCGTCGGAGACGAAGAAGTCGGCGCCGGTGGCGGCGATCAACTCGGCGGCCTCGGCCTCACGGTCCGCGTCGACCTTGGAGGTCTCGCGCGGGTCCATGCGGACGTTCTCCAACAGTGCCACCTCGCCGGGGCCAAGGGCGGCCACTGTCGCCTTGGCGGACTCACCGGTCAGGTCGGTGGCGAAGGCCACCGGCTTGCCGAGCAGCTCGGACAGGCGCTCCGCGACCGGGGCCAGCGTAAAGGCCGGGTCCGGGGTGAAGGTGCCGGAGGGGGCAGGGCGGCCCAGGTGGGCGGTCACCACGACGCGCGCACCGCCGGCCGGCAGCTTGTTGAGGGTGGGCAGGGCGGCCACGAGGCGGCCGTCGTTGCCGGGGGCGACGACGCCGTCCTTGACCTTCACGTTGAAGTCAGAGCGGACGAGCACGGTCTTGCCGGTGAGGTCACCGAGCGACTCAATGGTCTTCATGTTTCTCCTGTTGCGTTTTAGGGGTTACTTCGACTCAAGCGAAACGCCCGCGCCGCCAACTTGAGGCAGGCGCGGGCGTCTCGTTTACACGCTAGGGCAGTGAGGCGAGGCTCAGAGCTTGGAGGCAACCAGCAGGGCCAGGTCAACCATGCGGTTGGAGTAGCCCCACTCGTTGTCATACCAAGAGGAGACCTTCACCATGTCACCGATGACCTTGGTCAGCGGGGCGTCGAAGATCGACGAGTGCGGGTCCTGCACGATGTCCGAGGAGACGATCGGGTCCTCGTTGTAGGCCAGGATGCCCTTGAGGGGGCCCTCGGCGGCGGCCTTCATGGCGGCGTTGACCTCGTCGACGGTGACCTCGCGGGCCAGGGTGACGGTGAGGTCGGTGACGGAGCCGGTGGGAACCGGAACGCGCATGGCGAAACCGTCGAGCTTGCCCTTCAGGTTCGGCAGCACGTCACCGATGGCCTTGGCGGCACCGGTCGAGGTGGGCACGATGTTGGCGGCGGCGGCGCGGGCGCGGCGCAGGTCCGAGTGCGGGGAGTCGACCAGGTTCTGGTCCGAGGTGTAGGCGTGCACGGTGGTCATCAGACCGCGAACGATGCCGAACTTCTCGTCGAGCACCTTGGCGAACGGCGCCAGGCAGTTGGTGGTGCAGGAGGCGTTCGAGACGATGTTCTGGGTGGCGGCGTCGTAGGTGCCCTCGTTGACGCCCATGACGATGGTGTTGTCCACACCGGAGCCGGGCACGGAGAGCAGCACCTTCTTGGCGCCGGCGTCCAGGTGGGCCTGCAGCTTCTCGCCGGTGCGGAAGATGCCGGTGCACTCCAGGACGATGTCGACCCCGAGCTTGCCCCAGGGGAGGTCGGCGGGGTTGCGCTCGGCGAAGGTCTTGATCTCCTTGCCGTCAACGATCAGGGCGTCGTCGGTGTGCTCGACCGAGAAGCCGAACTTGCCGTAGGAGGTGTCGTACTTCAGCAGGGTGGCGAGGGCCTTGTTGTCGGTCAGGTCGTTGATGGCAACAACCTCGAGGTCGACGCCACGCTCGGTCAGAGCGCGGAAAACGTTGCGGCCGATGCGGCCGAAACCGTTGATG
>WRIF01000087.1 GCA_009782865.1 Promicromonosporaceae bacterium | reverse complement strand
GGGGGGGGGGGGGGGCGGCGGCCCCCCCGGGGCCCCCTGCCGCCCGGCCCGCCCGTCCCATCCCTCCTGCCGTCCCGCTTCCTGCCACTGCCCGCGGGCGGAAGGGCGTCGCGCCCAGTGTCGGGTTACCCAGATGTGGTCGCGTCCGCCCCCTGTCGGTACTTATGTAACCGCCTGGCGTGTGATGTCGGTACCCGCCGTCGCGGGTCGCGCGGTCGATTGCGTGTGACGTGGGGTCACAAACGAACCTTTACGCAGCGATTCACCCGGTAAGCGCCGTGGCGAATCGATAGAAACCACAGGCACAACCTTGGGTTCCCGGCGAAGGGGGCTCGCGGTCAACACGCAGGCGCTCGGTCCGCAGGACGCGGCTCGCGCCGGCAGGAAGCGACAGTCAAGTGAGCAGAATCTCCTCTCTGCGGCGCCACTCGAAAGCGAAGCGCGCCCACCTGAGCGGCCTGGCCGCCGTGCTGACGCTGGTGGTTGGGGCGGCAACCCTGGCGGTGGCCCCCTCCACGGCCGCCGAAGGCGACGCCTTGGACGTGAGCGACCTGGACGATGCGCCCCTGGTGATTCCCGGCATCGGCGGGCCGGCCCCGGCGACCGCCATCGAGGTCTCGCCCGCCGGCCTGCCGGAGACGGAGACGACGCCCCCCGCTCTGTCCGGCCTGGCCGACAGCGGACTGTTTGGGAATGACTCGGCGCCCGCAGCGACTCCCCTCGAAGCGCAGGACGTGAGCGATGACGCCAAGTTTTTTGTGTCGCGGATGTGGTCCGATGTCTGCGAGAACTGGACCGGCGCGGGCACCTGTGACGAGAGCGACGACCGGCTGAACGTCACCATCGAGCCCGCCCCCGGAGACCTCCCCTTGGGCGAGATGAACGTCTTCCTGGACATCGTCAACGTCAGCGAGGATCGTTGGGGAACATTCACTCAGTTCCAGATGGTCCCGAATCTGGCCTTTGATGGCACGATGGAGCATCTCGGCGGCCCCGATATCGACTGGCGATCATGTGCCTTCCCGCATGGATATGAGTTTGATCTGACGGTAGGTCCCCATAATCGTTACGTATATCGCGGCACCGTGCGTCACCATGCCCGCATTCCGAGCATGTGGAGCGGAATGGGTGATCTGGGCATTACTGAGTTCTACACGTACATCTGGGCTTCGGTGGCGGGTGCAGAGAACTGGACCCCAGACCACGCAGTGCTGTTGCCCGGGGAGGCGTTGCGTTGCGCCGGCGTGTTGAACATGGGGGCGGAGACGTCCGCAACGGCGCACGGATGGGCTGAAGTTTTCGACAGGTCCCTCGCGACTCCTGAAGAGGCCGGAGCGCAACTGCGCCATGAGTGGACGCACACCTGGACCTTGAATGTGATCGTCCCTGACGAGGAGATTTCGATTCGCAAGTGGTCGGACGTGTGTGACACGTGGGAGGGTGACGGCACCTGCGAGATGGACCCCGAGACGGGTTATGTCACCATCGACCCCGCCCCTGGCGATCAAATCCCGGTGATGACCGTCTACTCCGAGGTGACCAACACGAGTGAAGGGTACTGGCACGAGTTCCATTGGGGTGACTTTGCGGGTGAGGGGCCACAGGCACGCTGGGAGTTCTGCGAGTTCCCCGCGATTCCCGGTGCGCGTCTCTACCTCGCTGACGAGACCGGCTCCTTCCATCGGGGCGACATGGAGATCGTCTGGGATGCGACCTACACCGAGCAGGACGAGTTTGAAGACGGGGAAGTTATCGTGGGACTCATCGCGCGGACGACGGCGGGTGAGCACTATGTGATGGCGCCGGGAGAGACCATGCGCTGCGCCGGATCGTTGGACCTAGAGTCCGCGAGTCTTCACTCGAACTTTGCTGCCGCCGCGGGATGGAGATGGGATCACTACTATGGAGGGGTCAGGACCGAGGTGGTGGCGGACACCTGGCAGGTCATCATAGCTGACGAGGCTCCGGGTCTCCTCTCCATTGAGAAGTGGTCGCCCAGCCACCCCGATGGGTACGTGACCCGGTGGCCCGGCTGGTACCCCGACGCAGTGCGAGTGCACATGGCGGCCACCAACGTCAGCGACGGATGGCTGGACCGCGTGATCCTCGCAGACAACACCGAGGAAGGCCCAGCCGTCGATTGGCACTGGGGCACTTGCGGGGTACGCGACATTGACGGCACCCAGCTCTGGTCGGTGAACCTGTGGGAGCACAGTCAGCATGAACACCACCCGGTCTACCTCAATGGCGTGGACGCACTGTGGGACTGGCTCTCGGTTTCTCCAGAAATGGCAGCTGTTTATGGGTTCGAGTTCATCTTTAACCTCAGTAGTCCGTTCGGGACCGAGTTGGTGGGTCCCGGCCAGAGCGTCGAGTGTGACGGCTGGCTGCACATGGGACGGGCGGATTTCTTCGGCCCTGACCAGGGGTACGACTTCCACCGCAACACCGCTTCGGTGTTGACGCAGTCCGAACTGGACGTGTGGGTCGTGGACACCGCGACTTGGGAACTGGAGGTTATCGAGCTGGACGAGGCCCCGTTGACAGTACGCAAGTGGTCGGACGTGTGTGACACCTGGGAAGGTGAGGGCACCTGTGACGTGGACCCCGAGACTGGTTACGTTACCATCGAGCCAGCCGCGGGCGATGAGATTCCGCAAATTACCGTCTACATGGAGCTGGCAAACTTGGCCGCAGGACCGGTCTGGGATTTCAAGATAGCTGACTTTACTCGGGCAGGTCCCGATGTGCGGTGGCAGACCTGCACGGCTCCCGTCTACGGGCAACCGCATACTTTCGATATGACGGCAGTCACCGACAAATGGGACTTTGAGTTCATTCCGTTTCTGACACCAGGCCTGGACCCAGGGTCGGGACTCTGGTGGATGGTTGCCCACGATGAATACTTCAACGCGGGATGGATGGGCTCTCACTTTAACCCAGATTTCGTGGATGGAAACGCCGTGCTGCGGGCCTTTACAAGTTCAGGCGGTGAGGGGTTTGATTCATCGCTGCATTCCGCACTGCCCGGCGGCGGGACGGTTTCCTGTGTCGGTCTCCTGGACATGGGTTCAGAGACGTTCCACCGGAACACCGCCCTAGGGTGGGGAGACGGTCGGCTGGATGACGATGTGGACGACAACAGCTTCCAGATGTACACCTACCACTCCTGGCAGATCACCATCGAACGAGATGCCGTCCCGCCGCCCACCTTGCTGCTTCCCCCCACCGGCGGGGCCGGCTGGGTCTGGACCATAGTGGTTGCCCTGGGCGTCGCTACCCTGTTGGCCGCCGCGGCGGCGGTGGTCGAAGTCCGCAAGATTCGGGCGGTGCCAGCCACCCGAGCCTGACCCCAACGACTTCGGTCACTCCAACACTCAGCCATTCCAATACGTGATCATTTCAACACATAGGCCCGACACCGCTTGGCGTCGATTCAATCCGCAGTACCTGTCCAAGTAACCGCAAGATAACCACGGCCAGCCCTGCGCTGTCCAAAATCAAGAGAAAGGCTCACCATGAGCATCCGCACCACCCTGCGTCGTGGCCTAGTTGCCGCGACCACCTTGGCCGCCACCACGGCCCTGGTCGTCAGTGGCGCCGTCCCGGCCACGGCCGACCCGGCAGCCACCACCCTGCCCCCCGCCGGCGACAACAACACCCTCGTTGTCACTTTGCTCGAAGGCCCGGCCGGCGCCCCCGGCACCGGCGTGTCGATCACCCCCACCCCGGGCGGCGACCCCATCGAGGGCGTCGAGTTCCGCCTCACCCTGCATCCGGACATCGACCTCGGCACGCATGCCGGCTGGCTGGCCGCCTACAACCTGACCGTTGGTGAGTTCCTTGCCCTCGGTTTGGCCCACGGCCCCACCCAGGTCACCGACGCCGATGGCGTGGCCCGCTTCGAGGGTCTCGCCAAGGGCCTGTGGCTCGTCACCCCGCACCGCACCGCCGATGCCCCCGACGACCTGGTGCTGCCCGAGCCCTTCATGGTGACCCTCCCCATGCGCCACCCCACCGAGGATGGCGTCTGGATGGACACCGTGTACGCCTACCCCAAGGCGTCGGTCGGCGGTCACAACATCACCAAGACCCTCGACTCCGGTGACGCCGTAGGCGTTGGCGACACCATGCAGTGGACCATCACCGCCGGTATCCCCTCGGGCACCTCCACCCCCATCACCTCGTACATCATCGCCGACATCCTGCCCGTCCACCTCTCCCCGGTGCGCACCGGAACCGAGGCCCCCGTGGTGACCATCGTCGACGCCGCCGGTGACCCGGTCGGTGCCCCGCTGGCCGCCCCCGTGTTCGCCGAGTCCTGGAACACCCCGGTCGGCTACTGGATCTTCGACTTCGGCAGCCCCGAGGGCCTGGCGCTCCTCAACTCCCTGGCCCCGGGCCACTCCGTGCGCATCGTGCTGAACACCGTCATCGAGTCCATTCCCGCAGACGGCACCATCACCAACAACGCCAGCTTCTGGCCCAACTTCAACTTCGGCCCCGGCGACGAGTGCCCCACGGATCACCCGGACTACCCGTGTGACCCGTACGAGCCCTACGACCCCCCGGTCGCCCACTTCGCCGGCATTACCATCGAGAAGGCCTCGGCCGACGCCAACGTGACCGCCCTGCTGCCCGGCGCCACCTTCCGCGTGTTCCCGTCCGAGGCCGCCGCCCGCGCGTTCGCCAACGACCCCTCCGTCGGTGGCTACCTCATCCTCCAGGACGTGGACGACGAGGAGGCGTACGAGTTCACCACCGGCGCCGACGGTCGCGTGGTAATCCGCGGCCTGCAGGTCAGCAACCGCCTCGACGACGGCACCATGATCACCTGCCCCGGTGAGCCCGCCGACGCCCGCTGCCGCACCTTCTGGCTGCTGGAGACCTTGGCCCCCGACGGCCACCTGCTCCTGGCCGCCCCGGTGCCGTTCCAGGTGACCGGCGCCGCCGGCACCCACACCCAGATCATCGAGATCGAGAACATCCCGGACACCGCGTTCCGTCTCCCGATGACCGGTGGCATGGGCATCGCCCTGATCACCGCCGTCGGCGTGATCGTCCTGGGTGGCGCCGCGGCCTTCGTGGTCATCACCCGCCGCCGTCTGGCCGCTAGCGCCTGATAGCAGCCTTCGGTTCCCGCCGGCGTTCAGGTTGCGCCGGCGGGAACCGAGCAATTCAATGGCAACAGCCCCCCTTAACCCCACCGGCTAGCCCACCGAAAGGAGAACAGCGATGTCCAAGCGCACCGTAGCCATCCTGGTGTGGATCGCGCTGGCCTCCCTCGGGGTGGGCGTGGTGCTCTTTCCCCACGCCGCCGACTGGTTCGCCCTCCGCTCCCAGGCAGGCACCGTCGCCCGGCACAGCCAAGACCTGGCCAGCGCCTCGGCCGCCGACCTGGACCACCTCGTGTCCGCGGCGGAGGAGTACAACCGCCAACTGGCCGCCGGCCTGCGCGGCTTCACCAACCACCACCACCCCGAATACCTGTCCCACCTGCGGGTGGGCGAGACGGACCTGATGGCCACCGTGACCATCCCCTCCCTTGACCTGACCGTGCCGGTACACCACGGCACCACCGACGACGTTCTCTACCGCGGGGCCGGCCACCAGTACGGCACCTCGCTGCCCATCGGCGGCCCGGACACCCACGCAGTGATCACCGCCCACTCCGGGCTGATGCGCGCCCGCCTGTTCACCCACCTCGGAAACCTGCAGGTGGGGGAGGCCTTCTTCGTCTCGACCCTCGGCCGCCACGCCTGGTACCAGGTGGACCAGATAGCTACCGTGCTGCCCGGCGACTACCACGCCTACCTCGCCGTGGTGCCCGGGCAAGACCTCGTGACCCTGTTCACCTGCACCCCGGTGGGGGTCAACAGCCACCGCCTGCTGGTGCGCGGCCACCGCATCGAGGCCCCCGCGGGTGGCGAACTGTTCGCCTCCGAACACACCCTGGCCGCCGGGTTCCCCTGGTGGTCGCTCGTCATGGTGGGCACGATGACCATCGCAGGCGGCACCGGCAAGATGCTGTTCGCCCCGCCGCAACGCCGCCCCGCCCACCGCATCGAGAGCCGGGGTCCCAGGCATGCGTAAGGCCCGCCTCTACACCGCCATCTGGACCGCCATCCTCGCCGTCGGCGCCGGCCTCATCCTGTTCCCGCACGCCGCCTGCTGGATCAACACCTATCAGCAATCCGGAGAGGTGGCCCGGCACAATCAGCAGCTCGAGGCGCTGTCCGCGGCAGACCTCGATCACCTGTTTGCCGACGCCCACCGCTACAACGCCGACCTGCTCGCCGGCCGCGTTGGCCACACCGACTACCACCATCCGGACTACCTCGCGCTGCTGCGGGTCGGAGACTCATCCGTGATGAGCTCGGTGACGATGCCCTCGATCAACCTCACCGTGCCGGTACACCACGGCACCACCGACGAGGTGCTGTACCGCGGGGCGGGGCACCACTACGGCTCGTCACTGCCCGTCGGCGGTGCCGGAACCCACTCGGTGATCACCGCCCACTCCGGGCTGATGCGCGCCCGCCTGTTCACCGAACTGGAACGTCTTGACAAAGGAGATGTCTTCTTCCTCGTCACCGCCGGGCGTCAGCTGTGGTACCGGGTGGATCAGATAGTCGTCGTCCTGCCCGGCGACTACCACGCCTACCTCGCCATCGAGGAAGACCAAGACCTCGTTACCCTCTTCACCTGCACCCCCACCGGGCTCAACACCCACCGCCTGATGGTGCGGGGCCACCGCATCGAAGCCCCCCAAGGGGGAGAAATCACCAACTACGAGGCCACCCTCGAAGCCGGCTT
>WRIF01000086.1 GCA_009782865.1 Promicromonosporaceae bacterium | reverse complement strand
GCGTAGGGGCCGTCCCGCCTTCACCGCACGGCACTAGGCGCGCCAGCGCGTGGCGAACAATGGTCTCGGCGCATCGACCAGGAACACCCGCTAGCCTGTCAGGTCAACGACGAGCCCATCGTGATCCTCCAGGTCCGGTTTCACTACGACGACTAGACCCTGATCACTTCGAGTACCCCGAGCTCGGCGGGCCTGCCACTCTCCAGCGCGGCCAAGACCGAGGTGTCGAGAAGGGCGGTCACAGATCGTCCGTGGTCTCGGTGCTCAGTTCGTCGAGCAACTCCACGAGACTCGGGACAGCCCTTGCTGCTAATACCGGGGACGGATAGACCTGGGCGCAAGTTCGGCCCCCGGGCCGATGCGACGGCCCAAGGCGCGGCCGTAGCGTTGCCACCATGAACGAGCGTCCCCGCCAGGCGGGCACCATCCCCGAGACCACCATCGCCGCGTTCTGCGGCGCCGTCGCCCTCGTGGTGCTGGCGATTGCGGCGCTCGGTTCGTGGCTGGCGCCGGCCGCGAGTGCCACACCTTCCGACGTCCCCGATGTGCGTCCGCACGTCATCAGCCGTGCCGAGTGGGGCGCCGCCGAGCCGCGCTGCGCCTCCGACACCCACACCCATCTGATCCACGCGGTGGTGCACCACACCTCGGGACAGACGCAGTTCGGCGGCCAGGACGAGGTACACGCCCGGCTCCGATCGATCCAGCAAGACCATCAGACCAGCCAGCGATTCTGCGACATCGGCTACAACTTTCTGATCGACCCGGCGGGCAACATCTTCGAGGGCGCGGCAGGGTCCCTGACCTCGCCGGTCATCGGCGCGCATGCGCGCGGCTTCAACACCGGCTCGGTCTCGGTGGCCCTCCTCGGTGACTTCGATCACACTGAACCCACCCCTGCCGCCCTGCAGGCCGCCGGGGAGATAATCGGCTACCGCCCCGGGCGCCACGGCGTTGACCCCACCGCCGAGATCACCCGCTACCCGGCCGCCACCAACCTCACCTGGCCCGTCGAGCAGCAGATGGCCATTCCCGCCATCGTCGGGCACGACACCCTCGGCGTCACCGAATGCCCCGGCCACCACCTGCTGGCCGCCCTGCCCGTCATCCGGCAGCACGCGGCCACCACCACCGCCGAGGTGCAGGCCGCCGGCCTGTTCGGCGGTGGCGACCCCGGCTTCACCGGCCCCGCCGCCGACGGCTTCCCGGCGGTCCTGACCGCCTGGGTGACGCCGTGGCGAGCGGCAGGCGTGGCGCTAGCCCTGGCCGCGGTGTTCGTGATCGCCATCGTCGTCAAGGTGAGGCTGCGCCTGCGGCGCGACGGGCGACCGCGGCTAGGCTGACCCCATGAACGAGATCATGGAGCTGATGCGCCGTCACGCCACCGTCCGCGAGTTCACGGACGAGGCGATTCCCGCCGAGACCCTCGACCACCTGATCGACTCCGGCCGGCAGGCCGCCACCTGGAAGGGCGGGCAAAGCTATTCGATCATCGTGATCGAGGACCCGGCCCGCAGGCAACAGGTCTTCGATATCATGCCACTCCCCCAGGCGCGCGACTGCGCCGCCCTGCTGTTCTTCGTGGGTGACCTCACCCGCGCCGAGGCCGCCATGGACTTCCGCGGCGAGGACTTCTACCCCGAGTCCATAGAGTCGGTGTTGATCGGCGCCGTCGACGCCGCCCTCTGCGCCCAGAACGTGGCGCTGGCCGCCGAGGGCCTCGGCTACGGCACCTGCTTCCTGGGCTACGTCCGCTACTTCTCCGAGGAGTTCGCCGAACTGCTTGACCTGCCCCAGTACACCTTCCCCGTGTTCGGCCTGGCGCTCGGCCGCCCCGCCGTCGAGCCCGCACCCAAGCCGCGCCTGCCGCGTGACGCCGTGGTGCATCGCGAGCGGTACCAGCGGCGCGACGCCGCCGCCCTCACCGAGGTGGTGCAGCAGGCCGATGCCGACATGCGCGAATACTTCGGAGACACCCCCGGGGATTCGTGGTCGCAGCGCATGGCCCTGCAGTTTGCCGAGCCGCAGACGGAGTCCTCCACCCGGCTGCTGCGCGCCAAGGGCTGGCTGTAGCCAGGCTCACTCCCAGGGGTACTTGACCCCCAGTTGGGCGCGAATCTGGTCCATCAGGCCCACGATCGCCGCCGTCTCGGACAGGGGCAGCAGCGGGGACTCGCCCCGCCCGTCGGCCACCAACTGGGCGAAGTGGGCGATCTCGTGGCACATGGCCTCATGGCCGTGCGGCCCATGGTCAACCCACTCGTCTATCAGGGTGTTGTCCGGCGCCAGCAGGCGCACATTGCCGGGGGTGTAGAAGTCGCCGGGCAGTTCGATGCGCCCGGCCGTTCCGGAAAGCACGGCCGTGGTGGCCGTCTTGGCGCCAATTGTGGCGGTGAGCAACGCCTGGGCGCCCGGGTGGGCGGCAAAGCCGTCGAGCGCGATGGCCTCCTGCCGGTCGACGCCCGCCGCCGTGAGCGTGCCGCGGCTGGATACCCTCGCCGGCATTCCCAGCGCGAAGACCGCCCACGACAAGGGGTAGACGCCCAGATCAAGCAGCGCTCCCCCGGCAAGTTCCGGGTCCACCAGCCGCGGAATGTGCAGGAGCGACTGCCCGTGGTCGGCCACCAGCATCTCGATGCTGCCGAGGGCCTCAACCTCCAGGAGTTGGCGCACCACGTCGGTACGCGGCAGGAACCGGGTCCACATCGCCTCCATCAGCGTCAGCCCACCGGCGGCCGCCAGGCCTGCCAGTTCGCGGGCCTGGGCGGCCGAGGTGGTGAAGCTCTTCTCCACCAGCACATGCTTGCCCGCCTCCAGGGCGGCCTTGGCCTGCGCAAAGTGATGGGAGTGGGGGGAGGCGACGTAGACGGCCTGCACCTCCTCGTCAGCGAGCAGTTGTTCATAGGAGCCGTAGGCGCGGGGCAGGCCGTAGCGGGCGGCGAAGCCTTGGGCGCGCTCTAGCGACGACGAGCCACAGGCCACCAGGTCTTGCCGGGTGAACGTGTTCGCGGCCCACGCGAACGCGCCCGCGATTCCGCCCGGGGCAATGATCCCCCACCGCAGGGGCGGGGCATCCATCGGGTTGGGGGTGCGAGGCGACGGCAGCGAGGCAGGCAAAGGCATGGGCACAGGGTACGACGAACGCCGCCGCCCGGCTAGGGCGACGGCGTTCGTGTCGGAGGGACGCGCTGGCTGAGGCTACTTGTCGTCGGCGTCTGCGGCCAGGGCCTCGGCGGCCGCCTCGGCCACCGCGCGCTGGGCCTCATCGTTCTCGTCTGAGCCGATGAACTCGGTCAGGTCGATCACCTGACCGGCGGTGTCCTTGACCACCACCTGACGCAGCGCCATGGCCAGCGACTTCTGGCGGGCCAGCTCGGCAACCATCGACGGAATCTGGCCGTTGGAGTCAACCATGGAGATGAACTCCTGCGGCTCCATGCCGTACTGGCGAGCGGTGGAGACCATGAAGTCGACCAACTCACCCTGGGCCACCTTGACGTCCAGCTGCTCTGCGAGGGTGTCCATGATGATGCCGCGGCGCAGGGCGCGCTCCTCTTCCTCGGCGGCCTCCTTGGCGTGGTCGTCTTCCGAGGTCAAGTTCTCGCGCCGCAGGTGCGCCTCCAGCTGGGCCGCCAGCAGGGCGGGCGGAACGGGCACCTCGACGGCGGCCTCCAGCGCCTCGATGATCGCCTCGCGGGCGGCCACGGCCTGGTTGCCGCGCTTGGCCTTGGCGATCTCCTCGCGCAGCGAATCCTGATACTCCGCCAGCGTCTCGAATTCGGAGACCATCTGGGCAAAGTCGTCGTCGGCGGCGGGCAGCTCGCGCTCCTTGACCGCGGAGGGGGTGACGGTGACGTTGGCCTTGGCGCCGGCATGCTCGCCTCCCGCCAGTTCCGTCTTGAAGGTGGTGGGCTCGTCGGCGGACAGGCCAATCAGGGCCTCGTCAAGGCCGTCTAGCATGTTGCCGGCACCGATCTGGTAGGAGATGCCGGATACGGAGTCAACCTCCTCGTCACCAACCTTGGCCACCAGGTCGATGACCACAAAGTCGCCGTCCTGGGCCGGACGGTCCACGCCGATCAGGGTCGAGAAGCGCTCGCGCTCAAGGTCCAGCCGCTCTTCGATGTCCTCGTCCTTGACGGCGGCCGGCTCGACCGAGATGTCCAGGGTGGAGAGCTCGGGCAGGTCAATGACCGGGCGGACCTCGACATCGGCGGTGAACTTGACCACGCCACTGCCGGCGGCCTCCGGAATCTCCACCACGTCAACCTCGGGCTGACCCATGGGGCGCAGCTTCGCCTCCTGCGCCGCCTCCTGATACCACTTGCCGAGCTGCGAGTTGATGGCCTGCTCCACCACCGCCCCCCAGCCGACGCGCTGATCGATGATGCGGGCGGGCACCTTGCCCTTACGGAAGCCGGGGATGTTGACCTGCGACGCGATCTGCTTGTACGCCGCCTCGACGGCGGGCTTGATCTCGTCGTACTCGACCTCGACGGTCAACTTGACCTTGGTGGGATCCAGGGTCTCGACAGTGCTCTTCACAGGTTTCTCCGAAAGGTTAGGGATGGTGCGGGCAACCTCCACATTCTAGTCCCCAACCCAGGGTGCCCAAAACGCCAGATCATGGCGCGATCGCGGTCAGATGGCGGGAAATGCTTATGGTTCAGGCCGAGCCGGGGGCTTAGGATGGCCTGATGCCCTCTGACAGTTCGGCGGTGGTAGCACCGCATATCGCCCACGACGCGCTCGACGCGGACACCGCCCATCCCGGAGAGCCAACTCCCAAGCCCGGCAAGCCCACCGCCGCCGAGAAGGCCAAGGCCCGCGCCGACAACCGTCGCAACTGGCGAACCCTGATGGGCTTCCTCAAGCCGTACCGCGGTCGCCTGCTGATCGGCTCGCTGTTCGCCATCATCGCCACGGTCACGGGCCTGTGGACCCCCCGCATCATCGAATGGGTGATCGGCAACCTGGAAGCCTCCGTGTTCTTGGGCGAGGATGTCAGCGGCGCGCTGGTCACCAACGTGACCATCTTTGCCGTGCTGACGATCATCTACATCGTCACGGTGCTGCTGCAGTGGATCCTGCTCGGCAACTCCGCCGAGCACGTCGTCTATGACGTGCGCGCCGCCCTGGTGGCCCGCTTCCTGCGCGGCCGAGTCTCGGAAATCCGCGAACGCTCGACGGCCGACCTGGTCTCCCGGGCGACGGCCGATGCCCCACTGCTACAGGTGACGGTGACCCTCGGGTTCGTCTCGCTGGTGCAGGCCGCGGTGGGCGTGGTCGGCTCCATCATCTTGATGGGGGTCATCGACCCCCTGATGCTCGGCATCACCCTGGGTGCCTTGGTGTTGCTGGGCATCACCATGGCGCTGATCATGCCGAAGGCCGGCCGCGAGCGGGCCCTGGCCCAGACGGCCGTCGGCCACATGTCCACCGAGCTCGACGGCTCGATGCGTGCCCTGCGCACCATCAAGGCCTCCCGCGCCGAGGCCTCCCATGTCGAAGCCGTCCTCGACGACGCCGAGAAGGCCCGCAAGCACACCACCGCCACCCTGATCACCGAGGTGATCGGCTACGAGGTGGGCTTTGGCGGCATGCTCCTTGTCACCGTCTTCATGCTGGCATTCGGCGCCTGGCGGGTGCAGGGCGGCTACCTGAGCATTGGGGCGCTCGTCGCCTTTGTCATGTACACCCAGAACTTCATCATGCCGCTCATGCAGATGGCCGACGGCTTCTCCACCATCCAGCAGGGCCTGGCCGCCTCCAACCGCATCGGTGAGGCGATGGAGATTCCGCTGGAGGAGGCCGAGGAAGCCACCGGCGTCTCCGATGACGAGCTGCACGACGAGGCGTCCGACCCGCTGATCGAGTTCATGAAGGTCTCGGCCCGCTACAAGCAGGTCGAGGACGATGTCATCAAGCAGGTGTCGTTCACCATTCCGCGCCGGGGGCACGTGGCCATCGTCGGGGAGTCGGGCGCCGGCAAGTCCACCACCGTCTCGCTGATGATGCGCTTCTTGTCCCCGCGTTCGGGGCTGATCCTGCTCGATGGCGTGCCCTACGACCAGTTCACCTACTCCCAGGTGCGCGAACGCATCGCCTACGTGGAGCAGGAGCCGCCGGTGCTGCCGTTCAGCATCCGCGACAACCTGGAGCCGGTTGACCTGGGCCTGACGGACGAACAGCTGTACGCGGCCCTGCGGGCCGTGGACCTGGACGAGGAGTTCTCGGAGTTCCCCGATGGCCTCGACCACGAGCTGGTCGCCACCACCATGACCGGTTCCGAGCGTCAGCGCCTGGCCGTTGCCCGCGCGCTGCTGGCGGTGGCCGACGTGCTGATCATTGACGACGCCACCTCCCAGATTGGGGGCGCGGCCGAGAAGTCGATCGACCGGGCCCTCGCCGCGTTTGCCAAGCAGGGCGTGGTCATCACCATCGGCAACAACCTCGACACCGTGCGCGACGCTGACCAGGTGCTGCTGCTCGAAGAGGGCCAACTCGTCGCCCAGGGCTCCCACGAGGACCTGGAGGCTACCTCCGAGCTGTACCGCAGCCTCGTCGGGCGCTGATCCCCCAGGCGGGGCGGGCCAGCGCGCTCTAGTTGATGCGCTGGTAGGTGTAGTACAGGCCGTCGACCTGCGCCGAAACCAGGGTCAGCACGTCGCCGTCGATGGTGGCGTACCAGCGTTCCACGAAGACGGCGGTGCCTATGTGCAGCTGGCCCCCAACAAACTCCCAGGTCATGTCGGAGTCGGTCGTCTCCCGGGTGCCGGTGCCGCCAGCCTCGAAGTTGAATCGCCAGGCGGGGTTGGCCAGGCCGGGACCAGACCAGGCC
>WRIF01000085.1 GCA_009782865.1 Promicromonosporaceae bacterium | reverse complement strand
TGCTCTAGCCTCGCCTGCCGCGCGCGGCCGCCCGGCCCGCACTTGCCTAACGTGGCCGCTCGGCCCGCGCTCGCCAGCGCCCTGCGCCTCTTGGCTACGGGCCCACCCCGCCGCTCCTACGAGCGACCCTCCGTGCCCTACGGGGCTGTCTCTCAGTGATCGCTGCTTTGCGGCCCGGGCGGTAGCGTGGACGCATGGGTGCACACCGGGGGGAACGGTGGTGGCGCGTCCGGGGCGGACGTCTTGCTACCTTGTTTCTTGCCGCCGCGATGACGGTGGGGCTGGCGTTGAACCTCGTCTTCAACCTGGGTGGCCGTCCCGATCTGCTGTGGACGGGCATGCCGGAGGTGGACCCGACGGCCACCGAGGAGCCGACCGATGAGCCGACGGGCGAGCCGGCTGACACCCCGGTCGAGGATCCGACAGACACCCCCAGTCAGGCGCCCACCGATCTGCCGACCGAGGAACCGCCGGGAGAACCTACTGACCTGCCGAGCGACTCGCCCAGCGAGGAACCGGCGGTCTGCCTAGACGGTGAGGTGCTCGGGCTCGACGGCACCTGCGCGCCGGCCATCGAATGCCCGGAGGGTGAGTACCCGGACGCGGCGGGCGGCTGCGCCCCGCTGGCCGAGGATGTGATCGAGGGCATGGTCGCCGAGGTGATCGTGGAATCCCAAGACTTCGATGTGCATGTCGACCTGGGGGTGAACCCGGAGCAGCCCACCTCTGAGGCCTTCATTGTCAGCGACGAGGAGTGGCACGAGGTGGACCCGGACCTGCTGCAGCAGGCCGAGGTGGGTGACCACGTTGCCGCGCAGACCGACGAGGCCGGCGGGCTGGAAGATCTGCAGGTGCTAGCCTCGGCGGCCGCGCCGGCCGTGGCCGCGGCGGCGGCCGCCGCCTCGCACACGGTCGATGTGGTCATCCTCACGCCTCCCGGCGTTGCCATCGGCGCCGCGGCCATGAGCGATGTGCAGAGTTCCCTGGCCCTGATCAGCCAGTATTGGGGCCAACAGACCGGCGGCGCGGTGACGTTCGGCATCGGCAAGGCGATCAAGGCCGAGGGCAGGCTGCCCTCCTGCTCCACCGGCTACTCGGAGATCTGGAACCTGGCCAAGGAACTGGCCGGCACCAAGAACTCCGACTATCTGGACTCGACCGTCACCGTCGGCGGGGCCAAGGTGCTGCAGCAGACTAGCCGCCACCTGCTGACCGTGCTCCCAGCGGGCACCTGCAAGGCCCAGTGGAACGGCACGCTCGGCATCGGCACGGTCGGCTCGGGCATCAAGAGCGGCGGCTTCGCGATGAGCTTCTACTCCACCAGCGGTACCGCCGGCAACGACGTCATCGCCCACGAGCTCGGCCACAACCTCGGCTTCAAGCACTCCGGCGCGATCATCTGCACCGGCGCTGTGGGCACCTGGGACCCGCTCCTGAACGACACCCTGCCCGCTGCCTCCAAGTGCACGGTCAACCAGTACCACGACTGGATGGACGTGATGGGCTACGCTGGCAAGACCAGCCCCACCTGCAAGGACTGCTTCGGTTCGCTGTCGGCCATCCAGAAGATCAGGGCCGGAATCAATCTCGGCATCAAGGATGTCCCCTCCGGCTCCCCCAAGGTGCAGATCACGCTCAGCGCCGTCTCCCTCGGCAGCGGCCAGCGCGCCGTCACCGCCACCGACGCCACCACCGGGGAGCAGTACGTCTTCGAGCTGCGTGCCGTCAACGGCTACGACTCCTCCTTTGGCACGGGCTGCAATTCGTTGGCCTCGACATCGCAGACTCACGGTGTGCGCGTGATGAAGCTTGTCTCCAACCCGCTGGACACCTCGTCGTCGAACAACGTCAACGGCACCGCGATGCTGCTGCTCAACCCGGCGGAGCCCTACGCCATGCCGGCGGGCTCGCTGTGCAAGACCAACCAGCGCGCCACCTCGTTTGGGGTGGGGCAGACCTTCACCAGTTCCACGGGCAACATCGTGATGAAGGTCGACGCCATCTCCGGTACGAGCGCCACGATCACCGTCTCCAACGCCAAGGGCTCCGGCGCCCCCGTCACCATCTCTCCGACCGTCAACACCGCCAAGATCCTCGGCGACGGCATCGGCCTGCGGACCGGCAACGCCTTCCGCCTGTCTTCCGACCCGGCCTCCGGACGCTTCGAGTTCAGTTTCACCTTCGGGCGCAGCAACGACGATGTCTACGTTGGGGACTGGAACGGCAACGGCGTCGACACGCTGGGCCTGCGGCGCGGCAACATCTTCTACCTCTCCAACGACTTCAAGGGCGGCACGGCAGAGATCTCCTATTCGTACGGGCGCGTAGGCGACCAGGTCTATGTGGGTGACTGGAACGGCAACGGCATCGACACCTTTGCGGTGCGGCGAGGCAACCAGTTCTACCTGATGAACTCGGTCAAGGGCGGAGTGGCCGACACGGTGTTCTCCTTCGGCAAGGCCACCGACGAGGTGTTTGTTGGGGACTGGAACGGCGACGGCAAGGACACGTTTGGCGTGCGCCGCGGCGCCACCATCTACCTGTCCAACTCCTTTGTCTCCGGCCCGGCCGCGCAGAACTTCGACTTTGGCATTGGCACCGACACGATCTTGGTGGGTGACTGGAACCGGGACGGCCGAGACACCCTCGGCCTGCGGCGCGGCCGGCAGTTCATGCTCACCAACAGCCTGCAGACCCGGCAGATCGACTACCAGTTCTCCCTGGGCACCAGCACCGACCTGGTGGTGGTGGGCACCTGGAAGTAGCCCGAGCCTCAGGCGCGCAACGCCTCGATGAACTGGGTGACCTCGGCAAACCTGGGCAGCAGGCCGGTGGCGGTCGCCTCGGCGAGGCTAGGGGCGGCCTCGTCCTTGGCGGACAGTTCGGGGGTGATGGGCCGTCCGTGACGGTCCTCGGTGGGCCAGGCGATGGCCACCTCCGTATCCAGCGGGTGTACCCCGTGCTCGCGGCCGGGGTTGTAGCCGGTGGAGCAGAGGTACATGACGGTTGAGCCGTCTTCCAGGCTCATGAAGGCGTGGCCGAGGCCCTCGGACAGGTAGACGGCGCGGCGGTCGGTGTCGTCGAGGAGCACGGTGTCGTACTGCCCGAAGGTGGGAGAACCGAGGCGCAGGTCGACGATGACGTCGAGCACGGCGCCGCGCACGCACTGCACGTACTTGGCCTGCCCGGGCGGCACGTCGGCGAAGTGGATGCCTCGCACAACCCCGGCGGCGCTGACCGACAGGTTGGCCTGCTGCAGGTCGAAGCGGTGTCCCATCGTCTGCTCGAAGACGGGGGCCTTGAAGGCCTCCATGAACATCCCCCGGGGGTCGCCCAGTTGCTTGGGGGTCAGTTCAAACGCACCGGCAATCTTCAACTCGCGGACTAGCACGCCTACGATTCTCCCATGACTTCTTACTTGGACGGGCAGCGCTGGTTGATCGTGGGCGCCCTGGGCATGCTCGGGCAGGACATGGTCGCCGCGGCCCGTGGCGCCGGGGCCACGGTGGAGGGCGTCGACCGCGAGGGAGACAGGATCCTGGACGTGACCAGGTACGACGACGTCGTGGATCTGTTGGGGGACGCCAGGTACGACGTGGTCGTTAACTGCGCGGCCTGGACGGCCGTGGACGCCGCAGAAGACCAGGAGGCAGCCGCCTTTGACGTCAACGCGGTGGGTCCCCAGAACCTGGCCCTGGCCTGCCGAGAGGTGGGGGCGCGCCTGGTGCAGGTCAGCACCGACTACGTGTTCGCCGGTCACGCCGCCGCGCCCTACCCGGAGAACGCGCCGCTTGCCCCAGCCGGGGCGTACGGCCGCACCAAGGCGGCGGGGGAGTGGGCGGTGCGCGCCGCGGGGGTGGAGCACTATGTGGTCCGCACGGCCTGGCTGTATGGGGCGGGTGGCCCCTGCTTCCCCAAGACCATGGCGCGGCTGGGCGCCGAGCGGGAGGTGCTGACCGTGGTGGATGACCAGGTGGGCCAGCCCACCTGGACGGTAGACCTTGCCGACCTGATTGTCCGCCTGGTGGGGGCGGGGGCCCCGTCGGGCACCTACCATGGCACGTCCCAAGGGCAGGTGACCTGGCACGGCTTCGCTCAGGCGATCATGGCGGCCGCAGGCCTGCCGGCCCGGGTCGATCCGGTCTCGTCGGCGGCGTTCGCCGCGAAGGCTCCCCGCCCGGCGTACTCCGTGCTCGGCCACGAGGCCCTGCGCGCCGTCGGCGTTGAGCCGATCGGGAACTGGCAGGAGCGTTGGGTGGCTGCAGCCGGTTGGGTCCTGGGCGCCGTTCCGCACTAAAACGGCCAACCTGGTTCCGTTTTCCGCAGGCAGCGAGTAGGTTCCAGATACGTCTGACGGCCGTCACAGGGGACGAGTGGCAACTCGAGCGGAAGCTGGACGCAACAACGCCCGCCTATCCAGGAGCATGAGATGAAGCGCAAGACCCTCCAGACGAGCGCCGTGTTTGGCACGGTTGCCGCCCTGCTGACGGTGGGAGTCATTCCCGCCGCCGCCGACCACGACCACCTCCCGCTCGAGACAGATATCGTCGTCGACGACGCCGACTGGCTGTTCGACGACGACTACTACCTCGAGATCGCCGACATGGACGGCGACGAGTGGTTCCAGTACTCCGGCTTCGACGCCGGCTACACCGATGACGAACCCCTTCTGCCCGCCAATGGAGATGGCGCCGAGGGCGATGACGATGGCTATTTGGACATCGTTGGCTTTGAGGGTGATCAGGACGCGAACTTCTTCCTTTCTGGCACGGTCATTGACGAAAATGGTGAATTATACGAGTTTGGCTCCGTCAGGTCTGCCTTCACTCCGTACCGCCTGAACCCGGTCATTCGCCCGCGCGACGGCAACCGCATGCTGGTGTGGAACCAGCTTAGCGATGGTCGTTGCTGGTCTGGATCGCCGTGGGCTGAAGGCTGTTTCCGACTTACCAACCCGGTGACCAGCTTCACTTTCGGCCGGGTGGGCGACGAGACCTTTGTCGGCAACTGGAACGGACGCGGCGGCGACACCCTGGGTATGCGTCGCGGCAACCACTTGTTCCTTAACAACACTCTTGCCGGCGGCAACGCCGAACACAACTTCTCCTTCGGGCGAGCAGGCGACGAGGTGCTTGTTGGCGACTGGAACGGCAATCGCATGGACACCTTCGGAATGCGCCGAGGCAATACGTTTTTTCTGACCAACCGCCAATTTGGCACCGGTAACGCCGATATCGTGTTTACCTTTGGGCGCGCTCAGGATCAGATCTTGATCGGTAACTGGAATGGGCGCGGCGGAGATTCGCCGATGGTGCGTCGTGGAAACGAGTTCTTCGTGAACAACGACTTCTCCGGTGGCACCGCCGAGTTTCGCTTCTCGTTTGGGCGTGCCGACGACACCGTCCTGGTCGGGGACTGGAACGGTGACGGACGCGATTCGCTCGCCATCCGCCGCGGTCAGTTCATCATTACCTCCGAGTGGCGGGGCAACGCCCTCGTGGCCCACGATCCGGTTCGCTTTGGGAACTACTCCGACACGGTGATTGCCGGCAACTGGAGGGGGGGATTTGGTGGAGACACGTTCGCGGTGCGTCGCCCCGCGCCTTCGAACTTCTCTCGTGACGTATCCCGCCTGATCAACGACCAGCGCCGCGCTCGTGGCCTGGGCGTGTTGGAGTGGGACTACGCCACGGCCGGCGCCGCCTTGCAACTGGCCGAGTACGTGGTGAGCCCCACTGGCCTAAACCTCACCGAGTCGACCCCGGGCACCGAATCGAGTGGTCGGGGGCCAACTGCGCGCCTCGCCGCGGCGCGCGGTGGGTGGGGACGGGTGTGGCAGGTCACCGGAGCCGGTTGGGCCAGTCAGCGGAACATCACCGCGGCCGAGATGGTGACCGGTCTGATGAACAATCCCGACACCCGGGAGGCCCTGATGACTCCTGATGCTGTGTTCTTCGGAGTCGGTGACATGCAGTCCCGTCCAGTGGAGGGCTCGGCCACTCGTCACTTGGTGGTGAAGATCGGCCGTTAGCAGGCGGATATGTTTGAAGGCCCGGCCTCACTGCTCCGCGGAGGAGAGAGGCCGGGCCTTCGGGTTTGTTCAGGGGTGGACCA
The DNA here is from genome assembly GCA_009782865.1 of Promicromonosporaceae bacterium. Lineage (GTDB taxonomy): Bacteria > Actinomycetota > Actinomycetes > Actinomycetales > Cellulomonadaceae > Xylanimonas. The sequence continues at coordinate 781 of WRIF01000085.1, read as the reverse complement.
GTCGGCGGTCGGGTCAGTTGTCGAGCAGGCTCAGCAGGTAGGCGCCGTAGCCTGACTTGATCAGCGCCTCGGCGCGGGTACGCAGCTCGTCGTCGGTGAGGAAGCCGCGGCGCCACGCCACCTCCTCGGGGGAGCCGACCTTCAGGCCCTGGCGGTGCTCGATGGTGCGGACGTACTCCGAGGCGTCGAGTAGTGAATCGAAGGTGCCCGTGTCGAGCCAGGCGGTGCCGCGCGGCAGCACCTCCACCTGCAACTTGCCCGCCTCCAGGTAGGCGCGGTTGACGTCCGTGATCTCGTATTCGCCGCGGGCGGAGGGCGCCAGGTCGCGGGCGATGGTAACCACATCGTTGTCATAGAAGTACAGGCCGGGCACCGCGTAGTTCGAGCGCGGGTGGGCCGGCTTTTCCTCCAGGGACAGGGCACGGAACTCGTCGTCAAACTCGACCACCCCGTACTCGCTCGGGTTGGCTACGCGGTAGGCAAACACGGCGCCGCCATCGATGTTGTGATGGCGAACCATCGAGGAGCCAAGGCCCGGGCCGTAGAAGATGTTGTCACCCAGCACCAGCGCGGCCGGCTCGTTGCCGATGTGCTCGGCGCCAAGCACAAACGCCTGGGCCAGGCCGTTCGGTACCTCCTGGACGGTGTAGGTGATGTTGATGCCGAACTGCGAGCCGTCGCCCAACAGCCGGCGGAACTGCTCCGAATCATGCGGGGTGGTGATGACCAGCACATCCCGGATGCCCGCCAGGATCAAGGTGGACAGCGGGTAATAGATCAT
>WRIF01000084.1 GCA_009782865.1 Promicromonosporaceae bacterium | reverse complement strand
CCCCGCGCGGCGGGGGCCGGGGCGAGGCCCGCCGGGCTGGCGGCCGGGGCCGGGTCCCCCCCCACGCCGGCCGCCTCTAGGCCCACCCCCGCCTCGGTGGTGAACCAGAGCCGAGCCCGCGCGGAGGAGTGTTCCTGGTCCAGGGAGGCCGACTCCAGCACGTAGGTGCCCCCGAAGCTCGACTCTCGCACCCCGTCGTACGCGGACATGGAGTGGTCGAAGAGCCCCCCATCACCGAGGCGGGGAAGCACGATCACGGTGTCGGTGGAGGGTCCGCCGGCTGCGTTGTCGAAGGCGTAGACCTCTGCCGTCCAGGCGAGCGGCAGCCCAACCTCCACGCGGGGGAAGTCCGCGGCGATAGCGGCGGCCCCCTCCTCCCGTCGAGTCGCCAGCACCGGCGCCTCGTCGTGGGCGGGCAGCGGAACCTCGTCCACCTGCAGCGTCGCCAGGTTCACCAGTTGGACGCTAGAGGGCGCCAGGCTCGCCACCCGCGTGGTGTAGGTGATGGTGCCGATGCGGCCATCGCCCTGCGCCCGGTTGGTCCAGGCCACCTGCACGGTGTCGGAGCCTGGCCTAAAGGTCAAGATGGCGGGGGTTGACCTCGGGTCCCCGCAGACCCGCCCAGAGGGACCAGGCTTGGCCTCTTCGACCTTCATTTCCCACCCAAACGTGGTGTTCACCGGCGCGATGACACAGCGGTCAAGCTCTACCGTGATGGTTGGGGTCAGCGAATCCGAGGTGCGGGGCATCCCCAGCACGGTCGCCTCCACCCGATGCCTCAGGGAGTCGCCCCCCGTCGCGCTCGGCAGCGGGTCGGAGACCGCCCCTCCGTCGACGTGGGTGATCCGGTTGACCACCTCCACGGCCGGGTCCCGTGGCACCGCCAGGATCACCTCGGCGCCATTCGTGCGTCGGGTCACGGAGGTGCCCGTGACGTGGCCCAGCACCATGGTGTTGGAGATCGTCGACCCGTCGAGGTCGGGATCGATGTCTGCCCGGATGGTGAGGGGAACCCGCACCACTAGGTGCCCGGCGCCCTCCTGATCGCCCACGGGAATGGCGCCCCTGTCGAACACCACCCGGAAGGCCTGGGAGTCGGCCTGGGGCGTGTTGGTCCAGCCGGCGCCGGCCGGGTTGGCCACCTGCGCCGCCGTGCACGGCTGGGGGTGCCACTGGGCGGTCCACCGCCCCTCGGGGACCGGTTCCCCCTCCAGCGTGACGGTGAGGGGACGGCTCGGGTCAAACTGCTGCTGGGAGGGGTCCCAGATGTCGCCGACAACCAGCTGGTCGAGGGCGGCCAGGTTGTCGGTGAAGACCTGCAGGCGGGAGGTCAGCTCGGTGCCGGGGGCCACCGAGGCGGACGCGCGGGTGCCGGAGGCGGGCTTCTGCCGCAGCTGCTCGGTCGAGCCGTCGCCGGCCAGGATGTTTTCGTCCTCCCATACGGTCAGGGAGGAGTTCCAGGGGCCGTAGATCTCCTTGGTGAGCTGCTGTCCGGCCGAGACCGTCGGCCGAGAGACCCGAACGGAGGAGAAGTCATTGTTGGCCCACGGACGGCCCCGCAGGGAACCCAGGTTGTCGTCCAGGGTGTTGAAGGAGGCGTCTTGGCCATCGCCCGGCTGCCAGCCGGTGCCGTTGTTGAGTAGCACCCCGTCGGCCGAGAAGGACGACGGGTCCACGATCAGGCGCACCGCGTAGTCGACCGTGGTACCGGCCTCCTGCTCGGGCCAGGGCTGGTTCAGGTCAAAGTCGATCCGCACCTCGCCGCGGTTGGTGCCCAACGGGAGCAGGCCGTCGGCCGGGTTGGCCGCGACCCCTCCCACCAGCCAGGTGGTGGACTCCGGGAAGGCGGAGACGTCGAGGGAACCGCTCCAGGGGCCGCCCAGCGACACGCCCGAGGTAGGAGAGAACCCCTGCCAACTCAGCGGCAGGGGGACGGCCAGGAAGTGCCCTTCTGCGGGCGAAGACCACGGGAAGGAGGTGAAGGATTGGATGTTGCCCGCGCGGTTGAGGCGGATGTGGGGTGGTTGCAGCAACACGACATCGGCGGCCGGCGCCGAGACCACCGTCACCGGGCGGGCGTACGCGGCGGAGATCCAGCCGGCGCTGCCGGTGCCGATGTGCAGGGAGGCCACCTGGTTGCGGACCACCCGCCCGCCGGTGTCCCTGGCGTGCAGCACCAGCGGCACCGAGAGCGACTCGACCGCCCCGGCCGGCACGGTGAAGATGCAGTTGTCCCCCTGCCGCATGACCTCGACAAAGCGACCGTCTCGGCACAGGGGATCGCTGCCTGCCCGCCATTCCAGGTGCTCGGGCACGTCGATCCGCACCGCGACCATTCGGGCGGGGCCTGCATGGAAGGCCAGCTCCACCTCGTAGAACACCGCATCGTGGGAGGAGACCACGCCATCGTCCGGGCTGTCGTCCCCGACGGCAAAGCCGTTGGCGGTGTTCACGAACGAGGCAGACGAGGTTCCGTGCCCCGTGCCGGCGGCCACCTGGGTGATCTTCCCCGTGGTCCAGGCGTTCGAGGTGATCGCCCCGGCCGGGGCGGGACCGACGGTGGTCAGCAGCAGGACGACGGCCATCGCCCCCCTGAGCCAGTTCTTGGGCCACGTCCTGCGGCCACCCCGCGGCCTTCCCACGTCTGGTCTTGTCTCAACCCGAACCTGCGGCCTGGGTGACATTTTGACTACCTTCCTTCATTGGCACACTGCCTCGACTTACCGGCATCTTCGTCTGGTCAAACGGCGACCGATGATAACGAGACCCATGAGAGCAGACACCCTGTTGAAAGGCGAGTCCGGAACACATTTTGGCGAACACGCATGCCGAGTTTTGGCGGTTATTGATCACGCATTTTGGACATACCAAAACGGAATAGAAAGAACATCATGAGGGCATTCGGGACGTTTGTCCTGGGGTGCAAAAGCCTGTCTTTTGCCGGGAGGTCCAGCGAAAGTTGCTGGTCGCGAGGCCGTCGCCGTCTCGCACACCGACCCCTGTCCGGCCGCGCGGCCGCGGCGCCGTCACCTAGTGAGGTTGCCTCGCTCCTCGCCTACCGCTATGCGGATGTCGAGTGGCGATTAGTTTTATTCAAGCGACCGGCGGGATCGCACCGGAAAGGGCCGGGGAAATTGGGTGGAGCCTACCGGAATCGAACCGGTGACCTCCTGCTTGCAAAGCAGGCGCTCTACCAATTGAGCTAAGGCCCCTCGTCTTTGGTTGTGTCGATCATCCGTCGAGCGAATCTGTGGCCTCGCTCCACTGGGACCGCAGGTCCTCGTGCTCCTGGTACCGCCGCCACAGGATCGCTCCCGTCACTGCGGCCACCGCCAGGCCGAGCAAGGACTTGCGCACCGATCCTCCTGACCGAAGGGCGTCCCGCGTTCTGCACGCAGGGCGCCGTCTATGTGGGGCTACGAAGACTTGAACTTCGGACCTCTTCGTTATCAGCGAAGCGCTCTAACCGCCTGAGCTATAGCCCCGATGCCGCTTGCGGCGGCGAGTGGAAACCTTACCGCATCCTTAGTCGTCGGTCAAAGTTACATGGACTCCTCCGACGAGCGCGGCGGTGAGGTTGTAGATGATCGCAATGATCGTGACGATGGCGGTGATCAGGGCGACGTTGATGACGGCCACCAGGGTGGCCAGCGAAACCACCCGGTCGAAGGCGAACACCTCCGCCAGGTCGACATCGGACTGCTGCCCCACCACGTCGTTGATGAAGTTCTGGGCCGTGGCGAAGAGCCCGGCGCGGTCCACCACCAGCCAGAACACCATGGTGGCGACCACCGTCATCACGCCGATCGCGACGGCCAGCAGGAAGCCGAGCTTCATCACCGACCACGGATCGATCCGCGAGACCGCCAGGCGCGCCCGGCGCGGCCCCTGCGGCAGCATCGACTGCTGGCCCCAGCCCGCCGGCTGCGCGGCCACCGGCACCCGTGGGGCCGTGGCAGGGTGCAGGACGGGGTGCCGCTGCGGGGCCCCGGCCGCTGGGATAGTGGGCACGGCGGTGGCAGGCGCGGCGGGTGCGGCGGCGGCACCGGGGACGCCCGCGGCGGCCGCCTCCTTGGCAGAGCGCCGGACGACCTTGGGATCATCGGAGTCGGAGCCGGCCAGCTTCTCTGCAAAGCCCTTGACGGAGGTCCATGCGCCGCGCGCGGCGGACTTGGCCTTGCCGGTCAGGCCGTCCTCGGCGGCGGCCGGAGACGGCTGCCCTGAGGCCAGCGAGCCAAGGCCGGATGAACCAGGGCCGGGTGAACCAGGGGTCAGCGAGGCCGGGGCGACGGGGGCAGGGAAGACGGCGGCGGGCAGGGAGCCCTTGCCCGGGCGGTCTTGGTTGGCCTCCGGGGCCGGCTTACTGGCTGGCAGGTCCTTCCCGGCCGGCTTCGCCTGGGGCGTGGTCGAGCCGGCGGGGGCAGGCCCATCTGCCTGGCGGGCGCCGGGGGTGGTCGCCTTCACGGGGGCAGTTTCCTTGCTGACAGGCTTGTTGACGGGCTGGCCCTTGGCCCCGCCCGCCCCCTTTTGGGGCGACGATCCCTTGGGGCTGGCCGCCGCCTGCGACGCGGCCTTGCCAGTGCCGTTCTGCTGGGCTACGTCTTGTTGGACCACATCTGGCTTGGCCGAACCCTGCCTTGCGGCGCCGTCCTGCTTGGCTGAACCCGGCTTGCCTGAGCCTTGCTTGTCTGGACCGCCTTGCTTGCCAGAACTTTGCTTGGCCGAACCGCTCGGCTTGGTGGTAGCGTTCATCAGCTCTTCCCGTCTGTAGTTGCCTCAACCTTAGCGACCTCACTGGCCTCGACAGGCGCCTCACCCACAGCCTCGGTCGCCCCCTCGGCCGTGGGCTCCTCGCGGCGCTCGACGTTGCGGGCGACGGCGATGATGCGGTCCCCGCCGTCGGCCTTGGCAAAGGCTACGCCCTGCGTGGTGCGGCCGGTGGCGCGCACCTCCCCTACGGCGGAGCGCACGATGCGGCCACGCTCCATGATCACCAGCACCTCGTCGTCCTCGGAGACCACCAGGGCGCCGACCAGGTTGCCGCGCTCCTCGGGCAGGTTCGCCACGCGCACCCCAAGGCCGCCTCGGCCCTGCTGGCGGTAGTTCTCCAGGGTCAGGGCGGTGCGCTTGGCGGTGCCCGACTCGGTGACGGTGAAGAGGAAGGCGTCGTCGCGCACCACGTCGGCGGCCAGCAACTCGTCGTCGTCGCGGAAGCTCATGCCCTTGACGCCGGAGGTGGCGCGGCCCATCGGCCGCATCTCGGAGTCGCTGGCGGGGAAGCGGATCGACTGGCCATGCCGGGAGACGAGCATCAGGTCGTCCGTGGAGTCGACCAGCATCGCCCCGATGAGTTCATCGGCGGCGCCGTCGTCGTCCTGGCGCAGGTTGATGGCGATGAGGCCGGCCTGGCGCGGGGAGTTGTACTCCTGCAACTTGGTCTTCTTCACCAGGCCGCGGCGGGTGGCCAGCACCAGGTATTCGGCCTGGTCATAGTCGCGCAGGTCGAGAACCTGGGCGATGGTCTCCCCCGGCTGGAACGCCAGCAGGTTGGCCACGTGCTGGCCCTTGGAGTCGCGGCCGCCCTCGGGCAGTTCGTAGCCCTTGGCCCGGTAGACGCGCCCGAAGTTGGTGAAGAACAGCAGCCAGTGGTGCGTGGTGGTGACGAAGAAGTGGTCGACTAGGTCGTCCTCGCGCAGCTGGGCGCCGCGCACTCCCTTGCCGCCGCGGCGCTGGGCGCGGTAGGCGTCGACGCGGGTGCGCTTGGCGTAGCCCCCGCGGGTGATGGTGACCACCACCTCCTCCTCGGGGATGAGGTCTTCCATCGACATCTCGCCGTCGTAGGGCACGATGGTGGTGCGCCGCTCGTCCCCGTACTTGGCGACGATGCCATCCAGTTCCTCGCCCACGATCAGGCGCTGGCGCGGCACCGAGCCGAGGATGTCGGTCAGGTCGGCAATCTCGGCCTCGATGGCGGCGTGCTCGTCAATGATCCGCTGGCGTTCGAGGGCGGCCAGGCGACGCAGCTGCAGGGCGAGGATGGCATCTGCCTGCACCTCGTCGATCACCAGCAGTTCCATCAGGCCGGAGCGTGCCTCGTCGGCCGAGGGGCTGCGCCGAATCAGGGCGATGACCTCGTCGAGCAGGTCGAGGGCCTTCAGCAGGCCGCGCAGCACGTGAATGCGCCGCTCGGCGTCGGCCAGCAGGTTCTCGGTGCGCCGGCGGATCACTTCGATCTGGTGGCGCACCCAATAGCGGAGGAACGAGTCCAGGGCGAGCGTGCGGGGCACTCCGTCGACCAGGGCCAGCATGTTGGCGCTGAAGTTGTCTTGCAGCTGGGTGTGCTTGTAGAGGTTGTTGAGCACCACCTTGGCGACGGCATCGCGCTTGAGCACGATGACCAGGCGCTGGCCGGTGCGTTCCGAGGTCTCGTTGCGGATGTCGGCGATGCCGGTGAGGCGCCCCTCGTTGACCAGGGCGGCGATCTTCTCCGCCAGGTTGTCGGGGTTAACCTGGTAGGGCAGCTCGGTGACCACCAGCATCACCCGGTTCTTGACCTCCTCGACGGTGATGACCGCCCGCTGGGTGACCGAACCGCGGCCGGTGCGGTACATGTCCTCGATGCCCTTGGTGCCGAGGATCGTGGCGCCGGTGGGGAAGTCTGGCCCCTTGATGAAGCCCATCGCCGCCTCAAGGAGTTCCTCCTTGCTGGCCTCCGGGTTGGCGAGGTACCACTTGGCCGCCTCGGCCACCTCGCGCAGGTTGTGGGGCGGGATGTTGGTGGCCATGCCGACCGCGATGCCGGCCGAGCCGTTGACCAGCAGGTTGGGGTAGCGCGCCGGCAGCACGACGGGCTCTTGGTAGTTGCCGTCGTAGTTCTCTTGGAGGTCGACGGTGTCCTTGTCGATGTCCCGCAGCAGCTCCATGGCCAGGGGGGCCATCTTGCACTCGGTGTA
>WRIF01000083.1 GCA_009782865.1 Promicromonosporaceae bacterium | reverse complement strand
GCCGGAGGGTCCGGTGCGGCGGCCGGTGCAGGCGATGAAACAGCCGGAGGGCCCAATCCCGGTGACTCCGGAGGATCCGGTACCAAAAACGCCGAAGACGCAGACTATGAGGTCGTGGACGACGAGAAATAATGGCGAAGCGTGATTATTACGAGGTTCTCGGGGTACAGAAAAACGCCTCAAAGGATGACATAAAAAAAGCCTACCGGAAGCTTGCCATTCAGTATCATCCTGACAAGAATCCGGGAAACAAGACCGCCGAAGAGAAATTCAAGGAAGCCACCGAGGCCTACGAAGTCCTTTCTGATGATCAGAAAAAACAGGCCTACGATCAGTTCGGCTTTGCCGGGGTCGAGGGCATGGGTGGTGGCCGGGCCCAGCAGGTCACCGGCGCGCAGGGCGCGCTCCAGCCCCCGCCGCTCCTCGGGCAGGTAGCCCCCGCGGTAGGCCGCCACCTGCGACAGCCGCGGATGGCCGCGGGCCTCAAGCAGGCGGCGGGTGGCGGAGGCCACCGATTCTGCCCCCCGCCGGGAGCGCGTGAAGGCGAGGGTGCGGGCATCGGCGGCCACCAGGTCGGCCAGCAGCTCCGCCACCTCGGCGGTGGCCGACCGGCGCGGCCCCTCGGCTTCCCGTTCGGCAAAGCCTCCCGCCGCCTCGTGGGCGGGAGGCGGGGGCGCGGCGGTGGCCTCGGCCCAGGCGTCTGGGGTGTCGAGGTCGATGAGCGTCCAGGGGTCGGTGGTCGGGTCGGCGGCCGGGTCGACGCCACCTGCCTCCGGCGACAGCCACCCGGCACGGCCGTCGAGGGTGGACAGTTCAGGTGGCTGCCAGAGCACCACGGTCTGCTCGCCGGCGGGTGAGCCGTCGGCGGTGACGGCGATCACCTCGTCCGGCGTCAGGCCCAGGAGTCGGGCGGTGGTGGCTGCCGGATCGGCTGAGGTGGCGGAGGCCACCACAAAGGTCGGCGGACGGCCCTGATAGTGCTCCACCAGGCGGGCCAGGCGCCTGAGCACCAGCGAGACGTGCGCGCCGAAGACGCCCCGATAGGAGTGTCCCTCATCGAGCACCACGAAGCGCAGGTCGCGCAGCAGGCGCGCCCAGCGCCGGTGCCCCGGCAACAGCGAGTAGTGCAGGAAGTCCGGGTTGGTCAGGACGATGTTCGCTGCGGACTGTACCCACTTGCGCGCCTCAAGCCCCGTGTCGCCGTCGCAAGTGGCGGCCAGCACGCGCCGGGCGGCGGAAGGGTCTAGGGCGGACAGCAGTCGCTGGAGGGCGGCCAGCTGGTCGGCCGCCAACGCCTTGGTGGGTGAGAGGTAGAGCGTCGCACCCCGACCGCCGTCGAGCGAGAAGTCGGGCCTCGGGAGCCCGGGGATCGCCGGTGCGACCAGGCCGGAGGCTGATGGGTGGCCTGCGAGTGCTGCGTTTCGGCCACCGGCCAGGCTAGCCGGGCCATCGTCCGCTGCGTTCGGTTTGGTCTCTCCCGCGCCGCTGGCGGGTCCGAGGATCGCGGTCAGGGCAGGCAGCCAGTAGGCCAGCGACTTTCCCGAGCCGGTGGAGGTGGCGAGTGCCACCTGCCTTCCGTCCCAGATGGCCGTGGCGGCCTCGGCCTGGTGGGCCCATGGCCGCTCCACTCCCAGGCCATGATAGGCGTCTACCAGCTCGGGCGCGGCCCAGTCGGGCCAGGGCGCGAAGGTCGCCGCGCGGGCCGGCAGGTGGCGGATGTGGAGGGCCCGGCTCGCGCGCAGCCCGCTGGCGAGCAGGGTGTCGAGGAGGGCGGCCACCCGCCAATCATCCCCCATCTGCGAGTAATGGCGCGTCCGTCGAGTCCGGGCGCGCATCTCCCACTTCCAGCCAGCCAGGGGGACCGCCGGCCCCCGCCGTGCACCCCTTGACCGACGAAGCCTAAGGCCACTGGCCTCGGTGCGGGCAATCACTTCGCCGTCTGGGGCACCGCATTGGGGCACCTGGCCCTGCGAAGCGGCCGACGGTCGGCCACAATGAGGCCATGCGCTTCCCGCCCCCCCTGGCCATCGGCCCCCTGATGCCCGAGGAGGCCGGCGCCGTCCGTACCCTCGCGGCGGCCGCCGAGGCCGCAGACGGGGTTGCCCCCCTCTCCGAGGCCACCCTGCTGCGCCTCGGAGACGACACCCCGACCCTCACCCACGTCCGCGCGCTTAGCCGCACGGGCACGCTCGAGGGCTACCTCCTGCTGGACCGCGGCGCGCTCGCCGCCAGCGCGGAACTGGTGGTGCATCCCGGGCGGCGCGGCGGCGGGGTCGGCAGCGCCCTGCTGCGGATCGCCGAGCGCGATGTCCGCTACCCCCTCACCGGCGGGGATGGAGCGGCAGCGGCACAGCCGCTGCGCCTCTGGGCGCATGGCGACCTGCCGACGGCCCGCCACTTTGCCGCCCGGCACGGCTACCAAGTGGCGCGCGAACTGCTGCTGCTGGAACGGCCCCGACCGGGCGGGGCACACCCGGCCACGGAGCCACCGGCCCGGGGCGGTTTCCGCTTCCGCACCTTCCGGCCCGACGTCGACGGCGAGGCCTGGGTGCAGGTGAACGCCAAAGCCTTCGCCGCCCACCCGGAGCAGGGGCGCCTGACCATCGCAGACCTCCGTCAGCGCCTGGCCGAGCCCTGGTTCGACGCCGCCGGGTTCTTCGTGGCCGAGCCGCTTGAGGCGGGGCCGTCGTCGTCGCTCGCCGGTTTCGCCTGGACCAAGCGCCACGCGGAAACGGCACGCCAACCCGCCCGCGGCGAGATCTACGCCCTGGGGATCGATCCGGCGTCCGGCGGGCAGGGCCTGGGACAGGCCCTGCTCACCTGCGCCCTGGGCTACCTGGATCGATACGAGGAGGTCACCCGCCTCTACGTGGACGGCGACAACACCGCCGCCCGTGGGCTGTATCGCAAGTTCGGATTCGAGGAGATCGGCCGGGATGTCCAGTACGCCCAGCCTGTACAGGCCGCCCTCCCGGTGGAACAATCTGGTCATGGACGCCGCGGCAAGGCCTGATGAGGCCCAGCGCACCTCGCGCCCGATCTCTGAGGAGTTGGCCGCGCACATCGCCGAGCACATCGCCGAGGAGGCGGCGGGCGCGGCGCGTCCAGGCGGGCCAGACGAATCGGAGCCAGCCTCGCTGCCGTCGGGCCGCTTTGCCGACCGCGAACTCAGTTGGCTCGCCTTCAACGAGCGCGTGCTGGAACTGGCAGAAGACCCGAGCCTGGCCCTGCTGGAGCGGACGCGCTTCCTGGCGATCGTCGCCTCCAACCTCGACGAGTTCTTCATGGTGCGGGTCGCTGGCCTCAAGCGTCGCATCGCCACCGGCATCGCGGTGACCTCGGCCAGCGGCTACACGCCCCGGCGGGCGCTCGATGTCATCACCAAGCGCTCGCAGCGCCTGATGAGGCGGCACGCCCGGGTCTTCCAGGAGCAGGTGCAGCCCGCCCTGGCGGCGGAGGGCATCACCATCTTGCACTGGGACGATCTGGAGGACAGGGAGCGCGAGCGGCTCCACAAGTACTTCCGCCGGCAGATCTACCCGGTGCTGACCCCACTGGCCGTCGATCCGGCTCACCCGTTCCCCTACATCTCCGGCCTGAGCCTCAACCTCGCGGTGATCGTGCGCTCCGCCACCTCCGGCAAGGAGCACTTTGCGCGGGTGAAGATTCCTGAGGGCCTGCCGCGCTTCATCGCGGTCGACAAGAAGGGACGGCCGTCCGACCCCACTGCGGAGGACGCCCGCGATTCCAGGGGGCTCACCTCCTTCGTCCCCCTTGAGGAGGTGATCCAGGCCCTCCTGCATCACCTGTTCCCCGGCATGGAGGTGGTGGAGTCCCACCCCTTCCGGGTCACCCGCAACGAGGACATCGATGTCGAGGAGGACGACGTCGAGAACCTGCTCAAGGCCATGGAAAAGGAGCTGCTTCGCCGCCGTTTCGGCCCGCCGGTCCGCCTGGAGGTCACCAGCGGCATCTCGGGGCGCGTCCGGGCGCTGCTGGTCCGCGAGCTGCGGGTGACGGACGAGGAGGTCTACGAGCTGCCCGCCCCAATCGACCTGACCGGCCTGAACGTCATTGCCGACCTCGACCGCCCGGCCCTGCACTATCCGCCATTTGTGCCGACCACTCACCGCCAGCTTGCCCCGGTCGAATCCGCCCAACCCACCGACCTGTTCGAGGCCATCGTGCGCCGCGACATCCTGCTGCATCACCCGTATGACAGCTTCTCCACCTCGGTGCAGACCTTCCTGGAGCAGTCCGCGGCCGACCCCAAGGTGCTGGCCATCAAGCAGACCCTCTACCGCACCTCCGGGGACTCCCCCATAGTCGATGCGCTGATCGATGCCGCGGCCGCCGGCAAGCAGGTGCTCGCCCTGGTGGAGATCAAGGCGCGCTTCGATGAACAGGCCAACATCACCTGGGCCCGACGCCTGGAGGAGGCAGGGGTCCATGTGGTGTACGGCATTGTCGGGCTGAAGACCCACTGCAAGCTGTCGCTGGTGATTCGGCAGGAGCCCGATGGCCTGCGCCGCTACTGCCATGTGGGCACCGGCAACTACCACCCCAAGACGGCCCGCCTGTACACCGACCACGGCCTGCTCACCTGTGACCCCGAGGTCGGCGCGGACCTGACCCGCCTTTTCAACCAGTTGAGCGGCTACGCCCCGCAGTCGAAGTACCAGCGCCTGCTGGTGGCCCCGCGCACCATCCGCTCCGGCCTGATCCAGCGCATCGAGCGCGAGACGGAGGCCGCCCGGGCGGGCAGGGAGGCCTGGGTGCGGATCAAGGTCAACTCGATTGTCGACGAGGCCACCATCGACGCCCTCTACCGCGCCTCGCAGGCGGGAGTGCCGGTCGACCTGGTGGTGCGCGGCATCTGCGCCGTCCGTCCAGGGGTGCCCGGCCTCTCGGAGAACATTCGGGTCCGCTCGATCCTGGGCCGCTTCCTGGAGCACTCCCGCATCTTTGCCTTCGCCAACTCCGTCGGCCTGGCCCCAGGCGAAGGCCCTCCGAGCGGGCCAAAGGTGTTGATCCCAGAGGTGTTTATCGGCTCCTCCGACCTGATGCACCGCAACCTAGACCGGCGGGTGGAGGCCCTGGTTCGCGTGGTCGATGCCGAACAGGTGGCCGAACTGGTGGACCTGCTTGAGGTCTCGATGGCGGACACCACCGCCTCCTGGCGCCTCGGGCCCGACGACATTTGGACGAGACACAGCCGGGACGACGACGGCGCACCGCTGACCGACCTGCAGTCGGAGCTGATTCGTCGTCACGCCCACCGCCCCCGCCCGTGATGACCGCCGCCAACCGGACGGTGAGCGCCCTCGTCATCGCCGTCGGGCGCCTGCGCCCGCCCTTCGCCTAACTCCAACCCGTCAGGCGGTCGGGGCAGCGGCGGGGATGGGGCCGGCCGCCACCGAGGTGGGGCTAGCCGACCGCTGGCGCCGGCGGCTGCGGAGATACAGGGCGGTCGGCACAAACAGGGCGCCGCCAATCAACAGCGGGGGCAGCGCCGCCCCGAGAACCACCATGACTCCGCGAAACACGCCGGAGGTGGCCTGCCAGCCGTCGCTCAGGCCGTCGAGGACTCCGACCGCGCCGGGCTCCTCCTCGTCGTGCTCCTCGTCCGCCTCGACCACGATGGCCGGGGCGGCCTCGGTGAAGAAGGTGACCTCCAGGGTGGACAGTGAGGCCTGCCGGGACATGGTGTCGCGTTCCTCCCGCAGGGCGTACAGGTCGGCGTGGCGGCCGATGAGTTCGCCCTCGTAGTGCTCGACCTCCCAGAGCTGATCCGCCTCGATAAGCCACTGTTGCACCTGCTCGGCGGTCATGGTCAAGGTGCCGATCTGGGTGTCAAGGTGCGCACCGGCCACGGTGACGTCGTCGGACTGGACGTTGATGGTGCGAACGGCACCAAACTCGCTGAGGGCATTGACCGCGGAGGCCATGCGGTCCACCGGGATGCGCAGCCGCAGCCAGGCGCTCCCCGTGCCGTCGGCCCTCATCGACTCCTCGCGGGCCTCGACATGCCCGCCCTGTTGCTGCACCCAGACCGACAGGGCGGCCGAGGCGGTGGGCGGGCTGGCGGCCGCTAGGGTGGCGGTGCCGGTGATGATCACCTCACGGCCCCGCTCGGTTGAGCGCAGTGGACGGCCGTCGATGTCGACCAGGCCGCTCAAGGGGCGCGGTTCCTGCCCGAGGAAGTCGGCATACTCCGTCGGAGCCTCGACGGCGACCGGCAGTTCCGCTGAATCTGCGGGGCCTTCACTGGCCGCCGTCAGGGCGGCTTCCTCAGCGGGAGTGAGGTAGGCCTGTGTGCCAGGGCGGCCGGTCTCTTCGGCCTCGTCTCGAGGCTCTGCGGCGACGTGGTCTACATCGTCCCAGGCGTCGGTCATCGGCTCCCCCCCGGGGCCGGCCCCCCGGGAAAAAGGCGTGTTTTTTCCCGGCCGCCGGCCGGATCCCGCCGATGCCAGGTTGAAGCTGCGCCAGCGTTCCGGAGGCCAGTCGAGGAACTTCAGCAGATCGCAGTTGACCCCGTACACCGCGCCGGAGTCGCCGGCCACCCGAACCGCCCGCAGGTTGTCGGCGGCGTCGCCGAAGACGAGGCGGACCGCCTGGCCGCCGGAGGAGACGGCGTCCAAAACCGTCGCCAGATCGGGATCGGGCTCCCGCCCCTCCCGCAACGGTTCGCGCCAAGCCAAGGCGGCCAGGGCGGCGAACTCGTCCAAGGCGTGGTAGCCGAGAACGTCGGTCCGATCCCCGGCCAAGCGGATTTCCCATTCCCCCCGAGAGTTTTTTTCGAAGCGAACAGCCTTTTCCCCCGGCTGGGCGAGGACGACGGACACGGCGTCCTGCCAGGGAAACGGGAAAAGCCGTCGGGAACGGCCGGCCAGCCAATCCCGGGAATCCCGCCACGCCAGGGCGACGGAAAAGGCGGTAAGACAGGCCGCCGCAAGAAC
>WRIF01000082.1 GCA_009782865.1 Promicromonosporaceae bacterium | reverse complement strand
AGCCCTCGGGGTGTTCCGGCTCGAGCGGCACATAGACGCCTACGAGCAGCGGGTCGGGCGGGCTGAACGGCAGGTGGGGCTCCTCGTAGAGGGCCGCATTCATGAAGTCACGCCACATCGGGGCGGCGATGGTGCCGCCGAACAGCTGGCGGATGAAGCGTCCGTTGAGGTTGATGTTGCGGTGGACTACCTCGCCGTCGGCCGAGCCGACCCAGGTGACGGTCGACAACTGCGGGGTGTAGCCGGCAAACCAGGTCTGCGAGCCGCCCTGGTTGGTGCCGGTCTTGCCGGCGTGCGGCCGCCCCCCGGACAGGCGAGCGTTGCGGGCGGTGCCCTGGGTCATGGTTGCCTCGAGGGCAAAGTTCATGGTGGTGGCCACCCGGAACTCCAGGGCGCGCGGGTTGCAGGTGTCGGCGGGAAGCGGCAGGTCGTTCCCGTCGGGCCCCACCACCCGGGAGATGGCGTAGGGCTCGCAGAAGGTGCCCTCTGAGGCCAGCGTGCCATGCGCGGCGGCGAGGGCCAGGGGTGAGGTCGACTGGGTGCCCAGAATCATCGAGGGAAACACCTCGATGTCTTCGCGGGTCGGCTCGTTGAGGCGACCGACGCCTGCCAAGGAGGTGGGGCGGAAGCCCATCTCCCAGGCGGTGTCGCGCAGGTGGCACAGGTCGATCTGGGTGGACATGTCCGCGAACGCGGTGTTGACGGAGCGCGCCGAGGCTTCGATCACCGTCATCGGACCCATGCCGTGTCCCTCGGCATTGTTCGGGTCCCAGGGATTGCCGGTAAAACGGCCCTCCAGGCAATGCGCCTGCCAGGAGTCCATCTCGCGAGGCCGTCGCGAGCCGTCTACGTGTTCGCGCAGGGTACCGCCGGAGCGCAGCCATTCGGCCAACACAAAGTTCTTGAACACCGAGCCAGACTGGAAGCCGCCGGAAGCCCCGAGCAGGGGCCCGGCGGTGTAGTTGATGGCGGTGGTGCCCTCGGCAGGGTTGACGGACTCGTCAAAGGGCGCGTTCTGGGCCATCGCCACGATTCGTCCCGTGCCCGGCACTATCGCCACGATGGCCGCCGAGAGGTCGATATCGTTACCGGCGGGCACATGGTCTTCGACCGTCTCCTCGGCGATCGCCTGCAGGTTGCGGTCGAGGGTGGTGTAGATCCGGATGCCGCCGCGCTGCAACAGGGCGCTGCGCTCCTCTGGGGTGGCGCCGAAGGCCGGGTCGGTCTCGATGATGCGCTGCACATAGTTGCAGAAGAAGGCGGCGCCTCCGGCCTGGGTGCAGCCGCGCGGCAGGGGCGTGATGTTGAGGGTGTCCTCGATGGGAATCGCCCGGGTTACGTCGTACTCCTCCTGGGTGATGAAGTCGTTCTCGCGCATCCTGAGCAACACCATGTTGCGCCTTCGTTGCGCGGCCTGCCGTGACTGGTCGCTGCGGGAGGGGTCGAGGCGTCCGGGGGCCTGCGTGATGCCGGCGATGGTGGCGGCCTCCACCAGGGTCAGCTCCGCGGCGGTGGTTCCGAAGAAAAAGCGGGCGGCGGCCTCCACCCCGAAGATGTTGTGATGCCCAAACGGGGCGATGTTGAGGTAGCCCTCCAGGATCTCGTACTTGGTCATCGTCTCTTCGAGCTCGATGGCCATGGCCATCTCGCGGGCCTTGCGCGGCATGTCCTGGCGACGGGCCTGGGCAACGCCCTCCCAGTCGCGGACCCTGTAGGCCGCATCGATCAGCCGGTTCTTGACGTACTGCATGGTGAGGGTCGAGGCGCCCTGCAGGCTGCCTCCCTGCAGGTTCACGGCCGCGGCCCGCAGCACCGCGCGGGCATCGACGCCATTGTGTTCAAAGAAGCGCTCATCCTCGATGGCGATCACGGCATCCTGCATCACCTGGGCGATCTCTTCGAGCGGGACGACAATCCGATTCTGATCGTAGAAGGTGGCCATCAGCTCGCCGTCTGGCCAGTGAATGGTGGAAATCTGGGCCAGGTCGGGGCGCGGGATCTCCCCACCCATCTCGTCGAACACGTCTTGGGCCATGTTCAGCATCTGGCTAGCGGCGCGCGCCGCCGGCAGGATCAGGCCGGCGGAGACGAGGCCTCCCCCGGTGGCGACCAGGACGAGTGAGACCAGGAGGACGATGGCCTTGGTCAGCGGCACCGTCCGCTTGGCCCGCGGCCGAACGTGTTTCACCATGCCGGAAACCCTATGAGCCTTCGGTGCCTCAGCGGGGCGCGCTGGCTACCTGACACCGCGTCGGCGGCGCCACTTGATTGCCCGGCGAGCATTTGGCGCCTAGAGCAGGCCCTTGCGTTCCAGGAGCGGGGTGATCTCGGCGTCGCGTCCCCGCAGCCGTCGGAAGCTGAGCAGGGGGTCTCGCGAGCCGCCCGGGCCGAGGAGGTCGCGGCGGTACCTGTCACCGTTGGCGCGCGTCAGGCCGCCGTTCTCCTCGTACCACTTGACGGTGTCGGCGTCGAGCACCTCCGACCACACGTAGGAGTAGTAGGCCGCGCCGTACCCACCGAACATGTGGTTGAAGTAGGTGGAGCGGTAGCGCGGGGGCACCGCCGGGTAGTCCAGGCCGGCGGCCCGCAGCGCCGCGGCCTCGAAGGCGACGACGTCCGCGGGGTCGGTCGGCACCTGCTCGGGGGTGAGGCGATGCCAGGCCTGGTCGATGAGCGCCGCCCCCAGGTATTCGGTGGTGCCGAATCCTTCCCCGAAGGACTTCGAGGCGATCAGGGTCTGAATCCATTCGGCCGGCAGGGGCTCGCCGGTCTCAAAATGCACGGCATAGGCCTTGAGGATCTCCGGCTCCCAGGCCCACATCTCGTAGACCTGCGAGGGGAACTCCACAAAGTCGCGCGGCACGTTGGTGCCAGATTGTGACGGGAAGCGCACGGCCGACAGCAGGCCGTGGACGGCGTGACCGAACTCGTGGAACAGGGTGATGACCTCGTCCCAACCCAGTAGGGTGGGTTGCCCGGCGGGGGCGCGCACGATGTTCAGGTTGTTGACCACCACCGGCCGCTGGCCGAGCAGCGTGTTCTGGTCGACGAGGTTGTTCATCCAGGCGCCGCCGCGCTTGGTCTCCCGGGTGAACAGGTCAGCGAGGAACAGACCCAGCCCCTCATTAGGGGCGCCGGGCTCCGGAGAGTCGAACACCTCAAAGACGCGCACATCGTCGTGGTAGCCCAGCAGGTCGGGGCGTTCGACAAAGGACAGGCCGAACAGGCGCTTGGTGGCCTCGAACACCCCGGAGATGAGGGTGCGCTCGAGTTCCAGGTACGGCCGGAGCAGGGCGTCATCGAGGCTGAACTGCTCGCGGCGCACCTGCTGGGCGTAGTAACTCCAGTCGGCGGCGGTCAGTTCCGCCGCTCCGCCGACGTCGGCCCGCAGGGCCGTTTCCAGGTCGGCGGCCTCTGCCCGGGCATTGCGCACCGCCGGTGGGGCCAGGCGGTCCAGCATCTCGGCAACGGCCCCTGCCGTCTTGGCGGTGGAATCTTCGGCCACATAGGCGGCATAGTGTTCGTATCCCAGCAGGTTCGCCTTCTCGGCCCGCAGCGCCATGGTCTCCAGCAGGGTGGCGCGGGTGTCATGCTCCCCTGCCACCGCCCCACGAGCCTCGGAGGCCTCCTGGATGCGCCGGCGCAGGTCGCGGCCGGTCAGGGAGGACAGCACGTCTTGACCGGTGGGCAGCTGCATCTCTAGGAGCCATCCCTCCTGCCCGCGGCTCTCGGCGGCGGCCTTGGCTCCGGCGATGGCCGAGGCGTCGAGGCCGTCAAGCTCGGCCTCGTCGGTGACCAGCACCGAGGCCGCGTTGGCGCCGGCCAGCAGCTTGCGGCCGAACTCGGCCTCCAACTCGGCGAGGCGGACGTTGATCTCCTTCAGGCGGGCCTGGGCGTCATCGTCCAGTGTCACACCCGCGCGTCGCCCCTCATCCAGCAGCGTCTTGAGCAGCCAGGCCTCGTCGGCGGCCAGCGCGGCCTCCCCGGCGTCGGCGGCGGCCCGCAGCGCCGTCAGGCGGGCGTGGAGGGCGCGATCCATGGTCACGGCATCGGAGTGGGCGGCCAGCAGCGGGGCGATGCGCTCCTCGATCGCCTCCAACTCGGGCGTGGCATCGGCGGCGATCTGGTTGTAGAAGGCGATGGCGGCCCGCTCCAGGTGCTGACCGGCGCGTTCGAGGGCGTGCAGGGTGTTCTCCGCCGTCGGCGCCGCGGTGTCGGCAGCGATGGCGGCCACCTCGGCGCGGTGCGCGGCCATGCCCTCGACGATGGCTGGCTCGTAGTGCTCGGGCCTGATGGTCGCGTAGTCGGGCAGCTCGTAGGGCAACGGCGAGGGGGCGGAGAACGGGTTCATGGCCAGATTCTCCCACCGCGGCCTACCAGGTCTGCCCAAGTGGCCCGAATGAGTCGGTGAGCTACAGCTAGACTTCGCAAATGGAACCGATCAGCCTCACCGGAAAGCGCGTCCGGCTGTCCGTGCCCACGCTGGACGATGTGGCCGCCTTGGCCGCGGCCGCAGACGAGCCCTCGACCCTGCGCTACATCGTCGCCATGCCGGACCCGTACACCGAGGAGTCCGCGCGATCCTTCATTGAGAACGTCAATCGCCCCGGCTGGGAGAAGGGCACCGAGGTGTCGTGGTCGATTCGCCTCCGGCCCGCCGACTGGACCGAGGGCGATCCCGAGCCGCCGGTGATTGGCGGGGTGGGGCTCGCCGGGGTGGCCAACGGCACCGCCGAGATCGGCTGGTGGCTGGCCTCGTCCTACCGCGGTCAGGGGCTGGTGCCCGAGGCTGCTGGCCTGGTGGTCGACTGGGCCTTCGACCGCTCGGGGCTCGGCCTGGAACGGCTGCTGTGGCGGGCGGCGGTGAGCAACTGGCCGTCGCGGCGGGTCGCCTGGCGGCTCGGCTTCCGGGTCGAGGGCCTGCTGCGGGCCGAGGTGCCCAGTCGCGGGGCCCGCGAGGACGGGTGGATGGGGACCCTGCTGCCCGGCGATCCGCGCCAGCCCAATGAGCCCTGGCCCAACGAGTAACCCCCGGGACTACTACGGGGGTTATCCCCCGCCGACCTTCCGGGCCACCCCAGTGTCAGGGGCCGGCGCGACCAACAGACTTGAGCCATGAACACCCCAAGAGACACCTTGCCCATCATCACCGACACCTTTGGCCCGGCCTTCTGGCGCCGCTCGGCCTACCTGCTACTCGCCCTCCCGCTGTCGATCCTCGGCTTCGTGTGGGCGATCCTGACCGTCAGCCTCGGGGCGGGACTGGCCGTCCTGGTGGCCGGCCTCCTCGTGCCCGCCACCATGATTGTCACCTCCCGACTGCTGGGCCTGTCCTGGCGCCAGGCCTCCAGCCGCCTGCTCGACACCGACATCCCCGCCCCCGCCCCCTTCCGCCGCGAACCGGGAGCCCTGCGCACGCTGGGCGCGGCCCTGGCCGACGTGCCGGGCTGGCGGGCGCTGCTGCACTCGGTGATCATGTTCCCGCTGGCCATCGCCTCGTTTGTCACGTGGACCGTCTTCTTCTCGGTTGGCGCCGGCGGGCTGACGTACTGGTTCTGGTACCGCTTCCTGCCGGAGCAGACGATGTACGACGGCACGCGAACCCGGTCGGCCGTGATCACCACCAACACTTGGTACTGGGCGGCCGACACCCCGCTTCGCCTCTTGCTCGTGGCCGTGGTCGGCCTCGGCTTCCTCGTGGCGCTGGGCTTTGGCACCCGCGCCGTCTGCGCCGGCTACGCCCGCCTGAACCGGTCGCTGCTCGGCCCCACGGCCGGGGAGGCCCGCCTGCACGAGCTGCGCGAGACCCGCGCCGCCGTGGTAGAGGACGCCGACGCCCGACTGCGCCGCCTGGAGCGTGAGCTGCACGATGGCACGCAGGCACGGCTGACCGCCATCGCCATGCAGGTGGGTGAGGCCCGCGACCTGCTCGCCGCCGACCCGGGCACCGCCTCTGAGTTGCTCGCCACCGCCCAGGCCTCTTCCACGGAAGCGCTGGCCGAGTTGCGAGAGATCGCCCGCGGCATCCACCCGCCGGCCCTCGATGGCGGCCTGCCGATCGCCCTGGAGACCCTGGCCGCCCGCAGCCCGCTGCCCACCCAGGTGTCCCTTGACCCGGCCCTGGACCACACCGCCATCGACCCGGCGATCCAGTCGCTCGGCTACTTCGCGGCGGCCGAACTGCTCAGCAACGCCGCCAAGCACTCCGGCGGCACGTCGCTCACCCTGGCCGCCGGCATCGATTCCGCCGGGCTCCTGCGTCTGCGGGTGGGCGACGACGGGCAGGGGGGCGCCGGCATCGTCCGCGACGGCAGCGGTCGTCACACCGGCCTGGCCGGGCTCGCAGACCGCATTGCGGCCGTTGACGGTGCCCTGCACCTGCACGGCCCCCTTCGCCACGGCGGCGAGCGTGTTCGCGACGGCGCAACCGGCATCGTTATGCGCGTGAATCCCCAACCGGGCCGTCAGCGGCAACATCTCGCGCACCGAGCCGAAGATATCGGAGATGAAATCGGGGATCATTCCGCCGTTGGTATCGCAGAGGCAAACGGTTTCGGCCCCGGCGTCGAACGCCGCCTTGATCGCATCCACGGCGTAACCGGGGTCATGGCGAAAGCCGTCAAAAAAGTGCTCGGCGTCGAGGATCACGCGCCGGCCCTCCTTGACCAGCAGCTCCACGGTGTCGGAGATCATCGCGAGGTTCTGGGCGCCCGTGGTGTGCAGGGCATGCTCCACGTGCCGCGAGTCGGACTTCGCGACCAGCGTCACCACCGGCGTTTCGGCCGCGAGCAGGGCGCGCACCTGTTCGTCCTTGCCGACCGGGGTGTCGGCCTTCCGGGTTGCCCCGAACGCCGCCAGCACGGCGTTTTGGAGGGTGAGCTCCTTGGCGGCCCGCGCGAAGAACTCCGTATCCTTTGGGATCGCCCCCGGCCAGCCGCCCTCAATGAAGCCCACGCCCAACTGGTCGAGCAGCGCG
>WRIF01000081.1 GCA_009782865.1 Promicromonosporaceae bacterium | reverse complement strand
TCCTCGCCCGGAGCTTCCGTGGCGTCGTCCCCTCCATTGGCGGGGGGCGCGGTGTCACCGTTGCCACAGGCGGCAAGGAACAGGGCGGCGGTGACGGTGGCGGCTACTGCGCCGAGTCGTCTAGTCTTCACTTTCATCTCCCTCGATGAGGTAGGTTCCGGCGGCTCGGATGCCGCGGGACAACACCGCCGAGCATAATCATTCAAGCGTGAATGCATCAACCGGCCGTGCACAAGTGGCCATTGGAAAACGTTTTCCAAGGCCAGCGATGCCACGCGCCGTCCCGGCCTCCGTCGGGCAGGACCTCCCTCCCCTCTCCCCGCCCAAAGGCCTAGGCCGCCGCACCCCAACCGGGGTGGGCAGCGGCCGCAAATTGCCAGAGCCGCCGTCCACCGATTACGGATGGACAGCGGCCCAGGTGAACAACGGCTCAGGTGGACAGCGGCCCAGGTGAACAACGGCTCTGGTGGACAACACTCAGGAGGCCAGGAGCTCCGACGGAGGCCCGGGCGGCGAGGCCGGGCGGGACCAGGGCTAGGCGTTCAGCCCGAACTCAGTGAGGAACTCCTCGACGATTCCGTAGAAGACCGCCGGATCGTCGCGGCGCATCTCGTGGCCAACCTCGGCCATCCACTCCACCTTCACCTTGGGGTTGTTGCAGGCCACCACGTCTTCGAGCTCTACCTTGCGCGCCGCGGGGTCGCCCAGGGTCTTGTCCTTGGGCAGGGTGAACAAGGTGGGCACGGTGGTGGCGGCCAGGGGCTGCGACCAGTCGCGGGCCGGCAGGTTGAGCGCGCGCAGCATGGCGCGGTCGACGAAGGCCTTCGACTCCACCCAGGCGACTATCTCGCGCTCGGTCCAGGGGCGCTCGGCGCGGGCCTTGACCACCTGCTCGTATCCCTGGCCGTTGAACGAGTTCACGTAGTTCTCGAAGAGGTTGCCCATCACGCCCTGGGGCCGCGACTTGGCGGCCGGCAGCGGCGGGTCTTCCAACACGATGGCACCGAAGGCGGCAGGGTCGAGCAGGGAGGCGGTGAGGGAGAGGTAGGCGCCCAGGGAATGGCCGAGCACCACCGGCGGCGCCTCTTGGGCGCGCACCAGGTCGAGCACGTCGTCGACCCAGACGGAGGTGACATCCTGCAGTTCCGCCTCCGTGAAGCGCGGGGAGAGGCCGTGGCTGCGGTGGTCGGCGGCCAGGATGCGCCACTTGTCGCCCCAGTGGGCCACCAGGTCGGGCCAGTTGGAGCCGGCGTCGAGGACGCCGTGGAAGAGGATCATCGTCGGGCCACAGGGGTTGCCGAACTCGCGGACATGAATCGCTTCTTTGGAAGTCATGCTCGTAACCTACGCTTTCAGGTGAAGATGTTGGGTGTGCGATGGCACCGTGCCGGCGCCGGATACGCGCTGGGGCGGGGCGACCAAGGGCCACCCCGCCCCAGCGGCGATTGCTTAGCTCAGCGGCGAAAGGAAGTACGCCGGGGGCATGATGTTGATCTGCAGCGGGGTGAAGGACACCCAGTCGGCGAAGACCGCGGTGGCGCGGTTGAAGTAGATCGGCGCGAACCACGCCTCTTCAACCAGCCAGGTCGACAGGTCCTGCGCGGCCTGGGCGGCGTCGGCGTCGGAACCGGTCTGGACGGTGTGCAGGTAGTCGGCAACCTCAGGAGCGGTCGACCCGAACGGGTTGAACAGGCCGGTGGGGCTCAGCGAGTACTGGGCCTGCTGCCAGGTGTTGGTGGTCGACAGCCACATCGGGAACATCGAGTAACGGCCGGTCTGGATGTCGTTGAACAGCTCGCCGGGGGCGGCGTTGGTGACGTCGATGTTCAGGCCAATGTCTTCCATCATCTGCACGATCGAGTCGGCCATGCCGGAGTCGACGGCGGGGCTGAAGATGATCGAGATGGTGGCACCCTCGAAGCCGGCCTCCTGCACCAGTTCGGTGGCACGAGCCGGGTCGAAGGGGTAGCGGTCGAGGATCGCGGGCACAAAACCGGTGGTGTAGGGGCCGAAAATCTGGTTGGTGACCTCGCCGCGGCCGTGGTTGAACACGCTCAGGATGTTCTCGCGGTCGAGGCTGTAGTTGATGGCCTGACGGACGCGCACGTCGGCCAGGGCCGGGGAGACCTCGCCGTCACGGTCAAACAGGATGTAGCCGAACCAGTCGAGCAGGATGAAGGCGGTGTTGAAGCCCATGTCCTCGAACTGGGGAACCACGCCCTGGTCGCCCCAGACGTTGGCGACGTCGATCTGGCCACCGAGGATGGCGTTGTTGAGCGCAGCGGCGTCCTCAAAGAACGTCATGGTCATGCGCTCAAAGCGGTCCAGGTTCGCAGCGTCCCAATAGTCGGGGTTGGCGGTCACGGTGTAAGAGTGGCCGGGGGTCGAACCGGCGACATCCAGGATGTAGGGGCCGGAGCCAACCGGGTTGGTGGCGGCATCGGCGGCGTCAAAGGTCGACGGGGCCATCAGGAAGCCCACCGGGCCGGCGAGGTTGCGCAGGATCACCGGGTCAGGCTCGGACATGGTGATGGTCACCACCGAGCCCTCAGAGGTGACATCGGCAATGTAGTCGGCCATCGACAGGTTCACGGCCGAAGACTCGCGGAACCGGTTGATGTTGGCGGCCACCGCCTCGGCGTCGACGGGGGTGCCGTCGGTGAAGTTAACGCCGTCACGAATGTTCAAGGTGATGGTCAGGCGGTCATCAGAGACCTCCCAGGACTCGGCGATGCCGGGAGCCACGGAGCCGTCCGGGTTGTAGCGCAGCACAGTGTCGAACACGGCCGTCATGATGGTCATGTCATGACCGATCGACAGGCCATTGTGGTCCCACGAGGACGGAATCGACATCGAACCCATGCGCAGGTGGCCAGTGGGCTCCGCGCCGGTGGCGGCGGGCACCTCGTCTTCCGGCACCTCCTCGCCCGGGGTCTCTTCGGCCGGGGCATCGGCGGTAGCGTCGCCTCCGTTTTCGGGGGCCGCGGTGTCACCGTTGCCACAGGCGGCAAGGAACAAGGCGGCGGTGACGGCGGCGGCCACTGCGCCGAGTCGTCTGATCTTCATTTACGTCTCCCTCGATGAGGATAGGTTCCGGCGGCTCGGATGCCGGCGGACTACGGACGTCAGCATAATCATTCAAGAACGAATGATTCAAGCCGACGGCCACATCTGGCCCCTGGAGGACGTCTTCGGGCGGCCTGGCCAGGCCGGAGACCTAGGCGGGCAGGTGCTCGACCAGTTCCTGGATCGAGACCAGCGGCAGGCCGTGTTCGGCGGCGAATCGCTCCAGGGCGGGGAGGCGGAGCATGGCCCCGTCGTCGCCGGCGATCTCGCAGATCACGGCGGCGGGGGCGAGCCCGGCGGCGCGGGCCAGGTCGACGGCGGCCTCGGTGTGGCCGCGGCGAGCCCGCACTCCCCCGGCGTGGGCGCGCAGGGGGAACAGGTGTCCGGGCGCCGTGAAGTCCGCCCGCGTTGCCGTCGGCGCAGCCAGCAGCCGGGCGGTCAGGGCGCGCTCGGCGGCGGAAATGCCGGTGGTGACCCCCTTGGCGGCGTCCACCGAGATGGTGAAGGCCGTCCGGAATGGGTCGGCGTTGTCGGGAACCATCAGCGGCAGCTCCAGCCGGTCCACGAGGTCGGGGGCGAGCGGCACGCAGATCAGGCCGCGGCACTCGCGCATCAGGAACGCGACCTGCTCGGTGGTCACCGTTTCGGCCGCGAAGATGACGTCTCCCTCGTTTTCGCGGTTGGCGTCGTCTACCACCACCACGCCACCGCGGGCCGCCATCGCCGCGACGGCGGCGGCCACTCGATTCGCGCCGGTCACTACGCGAGAATGGTGGCGACGTCGAGCAGGGCGTCGGGCACGTACTGCACCTTGCCGGCCACCTCGGCCAGCGGAAGCAGCCTGATCTCCCCCGCCTGCAGGGCGGTCATCACGCCGGTGTGGCCCTCGCGCAGGGCCTGCACGGCGGCGACCCCGAAACGGGTAGCCAGGATGCGGTCGGCGGCGGTGGGCGATCCCCCGCGCTGGGTGTGGCCCAGGACGGTGACGCGGGCGTCAAACCCGGTGCGTTCGGCGATCTCGACCCGGAGTCGTTCGGAGACGGAACCGGCGATGATCTCGCCAAACTGCCCCAATTCCGTCTGGTAGCTCATCGACGTGCCCTTGGCGGGCTCTGCCCCCTCGGCCACCACGATGATCGAGAAGGAGGCGTGGGCGCGGTGGCGGTGCTTAAGCTGGCGCACCACCTGGTCGATGTCGAACGGGCGCTCGGGGGTGAGGATCACCTCGGCGCCGCCGGCGATGCCGGCGGTAGCGGCCAGCCAGCCGGCATGACGGCCCATCACCTCGACCAGCATGACGCGGTTGTGCGACTCGGCGGTGGTGTGGATGCGGTCAACGGCATCGGTGGCGATGGTCACCGCGGTGTCGAAGCCGATCGAACGCTCGGTGCCCCAGACGTCGTTGTCGATGGTCTTGGGGATGCCGACGATCTTCACGCCGGTCTCGGCCACCTTGTTGGCGGCGTGCAGCGTGCCGTCGCCGCCAATCACGATGAGGGCGTCGAGGCGCTCGGCCTCGATGGTCGCGTGGACGTCCTCCATGGAGCCGTCGGAGACTCGGGGGTGGAAGCGGGCGGTGCCGAGCATGGTGCCGCCAACCGAGAGCACGTTGCGGATGTTCTGCCGGCCGAGCGGCATGATGTTGCCCTCGGCCAGGCCCTGCCAACCGTTGCGGAAGCCGACAATCGACCAGCCGTGGCGGCCCTCGCCAACCTTGACTACCGCCCGGATGGCCGCGTTGAGGCCAGGTACGTCGCCGCCGCCAGTGAGCAGACCTACGCGCATGACAAATACTCCTTAGAGGTTGAAGACCTGGCTAATGCTACGCGGTCTTGCGAGCGGTAGTCTTCCGCCCCGGGGCGGCGGTGAGCGGCACCAGGGTGGGCAGCACATTCTTGAGCACCACGTCGCGGGTGACCACCACTCGGGCCACGTCGTCGCGCGAGGGCACGTCGAACATCACCTGCTGGAGCACCTCTTCCATGATGGCGCGCAGGCCGCGGGCGCCGGTGCCCCGCAGGAGGGCCTGATCGGCGATGGCCTCGATGGCGTCGTCGGTGAACTCAAGGTCTACGCCGTCGAGCTCGAAGATCCTCTGGTACTGCTTGGCCAGGGCGTTGCGCGGCTCGGTGAGGATGCGGATCATGGAGGCGCGGTCCAGGGGCGAGACGGCCGCGATGATGGGTAGGCGGCCGATGAACTCGGGGATCAGGCCGTACTTGTGCAGGTCGTCGGGCCGCACCTGCTGGAACAGGTCGTCGCCGTCGTCGACCTCGATGTCTTGGCCAAAGCCGATGCCGCGCTTGCGGGTGCGCGTGGCCACAATCTCGTCGAGGCCGGCGAAGGCCCCGGCAACGATGAACAGCACGTTGGCGGTGTCGATGTTGATGAACTCTTGGTGGGGGTGCTTGCGTCCGCCTTGGGGAGGGACCGAGGAGACGGTGCCCTCGATGATCTTCAGCAGCGCCTGCTGCACGCCCTCCCCGGAGACGTCGCGCGTGATCGAGGGGTTGTCTCCCTTGCGGGCCACCTTGTCGATCTCGTCGATGTAGATGATGCCCTGCTCGGCCTTCTTGACGTCGAAGTCGGCGGCCTGCAGGAGCTTGAGCAGGATGTTCTCGACATCCTCTCCGACGTAGCCGGCCTCGGTCAGCGCGGTGGCGTCGGCGATGGCGAACGGCACGTTGAGGCGCTTGGCCAGCGTTTGGGCCAGGTAGGTTTTGCCGGTGCCCGACGGGCCGAGGAGCAGGATGTTGGACTTGGCGATCTCGACCGCCTCTTGGCCGTCCTCGATCTGCCCGGAGGTGCGCGCGTTGATGCGCTTGTAGTGGTTGTAGACGGCGACGGCCAGTGCCCGCTTGGCGGGGTCTTGGCCGATGATGTACTCGTCGAGGTACTCGAAGATCTCGCGCGGCTTGGGCAGTTCGGTCAGCTCGGAGATGCCGGGCTCCCCGAACTCCTCCTCGATGATCTCGTTGCACAGCTCGATGCACTCGTCGCAGATGTAGACGCCCGGGCCAGCGATCAACTTCTTGACCTGCTTTTGGCTCTTGCCGCAGAAGGAGCACTTCAGCAGTTCTGCCTGCGGGGAAATGGACGACATGCGTCGATCCTACTGGGTGCCCCCGTCGCCCCGCCCAAGCCACGCCCACTTCGTTGGTTGAGGAGGCCGCACTGCGGCCGTCCGCCGGCCTGAGCCTGTCGAAGGGTCGAAACCAAACCACAACCCCGTCCTGCCCCGCCACTCGAGGAGCCCGCTCCCCTCGCTGGTTGAGGAGGCCGCATTGCGACCGTCCGCCGTCCTGAGCTTGTCGAAGGGGCGAAACCAAGCGGCAACCCCCGTCCTCCCTCGCCGCATCAACGACGATCACCGTCTCGCCTACCAGGCGCGCGCGGGGCAACTGCTCATCGCCCAGTGCCGCTACCACTACTAGCGGCGAACGCCCGCCGCGCCCCGACCGACTCACCGTCCCTTGCCTGATCGCAAAGAGACTCACCGACAGGCCATCGGCCTGGCCGCAATTTTCTTGCATCGAGTGCAGGAATATTCCTACATCCGATGCAGGAAATGTCGAAGCCGCCCTCCGACCCTCGCGAACGTAGTGATCGACCTGGTTACTCAGCGCTTAGCGGGTGCAACCGCTACGCTCGCAGTGAGCTCTCCGAACGCAACCCGCGCCGGCCCCGTCATTCCGGGGCCTGTCAGGTTGTGCGTGGAAGTGGTCATGACTGGCTGTTGCCTAGGAGGTCGCCGTGGGTCATCGATAGTGCCCTTAGTGCGATCTAAACCGGGGATTTACCCGGTGAGGCTGGCCCGGTTTTCTTCTCGACCAATGGGCACTTATGACAGCTCCCACCCTTGGTAGACTCGGGCGCGGCACTCATAGGGCCTAATGTGGTTGGGAATCCCGTTCCT
>WRIF01000080.1 GCA_009782865.1 Promicromonosporaceae bacterium | reverse complement strand
GTTCCGGGTGTACCGCTCACTGCGGCGCGCCGATGTAGTGGAGCGCGTTCGCGAGCCGGACATCACGCGCCCGGAGGGTTACCGGCCGACGTTCCGGCTGCTCCACGACATCCCGGAGGATTTCGCCCTCAACCAGACGCTTTCCCCGTTCGCACTGGCCGCGATGGACCTGGTGGATCCCTTGGCAGCCGGTCATGCCCTCGACGTCGTCTCAGTGATCGAGGCCACGCTGGAAAACCCGCGCCAGGTATTGATCGCGCAAGAGAAAGCCGCGCGCGGCCGGGCAATAGCCGAAATGAAGGCCGATGGCTTGGAGTACGACGAGCGGATGGCACTGCTCGAGGAAGTTACCTATCCCCGCCCGCTGGCCGAGGTGCTGGAGCCCGCGTTCGCCATGTATGTTCGTACCAATCCGTGGGTGGCGGGTGAGGAGTTGAAACCGAAATCGGTGGTACGGGAACTGCTGGAGACTGCCGATACCTTCACGGATTACGTGGCCCGGTATGGATTGGAGCGCAGCGAGGGCGTGTTGTTGCGCTACTTGGCCGACGCCTATCGAGCCTTGCGGCAGGTGGTTCCCGCCGAGCACCGCACGGAAGAGATCGCGGAGATCGTGGAATGGCTGGGCGAGTTGGTGCGTGGCGTCGACTCCACGCTGCTCGATGAGTGGGAGAAGCTGGCCCATCCGGAGGCGGCGGCACGCGCCGCCATCGACGCCCAGGAGGCCCGCGAGGACGAGACGCTGCGCGCGGTGACCGGCAACGCCGCGGCCTGGCGCCGCCTGGTTCGCAATGCGATGTACCGGTTGGTGGAGTTGTCCTCGCGGGAGGATTACGCCGCCTTGGCCGCCGCGGCGGGCGGCGACTGGACCGCCGACACCCTGGCCGACGCCTTGGACCCGCTGTTCGTGGAGCAGGGCGACGAGGCGATCAACACCGGCGCCAACGCCCGCGGCCCGGCCCTGTTTAGCGTCCTGGAAACCTCGGCCACCGCCTGGCAGGTTCGGCAGGTCTTTGACGACTACGACGGCCATCACGACTGGGCCATCTGGGCCACCGTGGACCTGCCGGCCTCCGACGCCGCCGACGAGGTAGTCCTCACCGTCGACCGGATCGGCCCCATCGAGCTCGGCACCGCCGCCTAGAGCAATGCGGAGCAACCCCAAGGGAGTGCGCTTCGCGGACCTGGCGGCGATCTGTGAGCACTGCACGCCTTGGCCCGGAGACCCGCGAGTCAACATCCAGGACGAGCAATGAGCACCGCCGACCGTTACACCTACCGGGTCCGCTGGTCTGCCGAAGACGGCGAGCACCTCGCCACCGTGGCCGAGTTCCCTTCACTATCGTGGCTGGCAACCGACGCCTCCGACGCCTTCACGGGCATCCTGTCCCTCGTCGCTGAGGTCATCGCAGACATGGAAGCGGCCGCCGAGGCGGTTCCCGTTCCGCTGGGCGAGCGCCGCTACTCCGGCGTGTTCAACGTGCGAATTCCCCCGGAGGCCCACCGCCAGTTGGCCATTGAGTCTGCCGAGCAGGGCATAAGCCTCAACCGTCTGGCGGCTCACCGCCTCGTCGCCTCCTAGATTCACCCAGGAGTCAGTTCACCTAGCACCCAGTTCGGGTAGAGCACGGTTCGGCTGGGGTATGACGGCCACGGCACGACGCCTAAGGCACGCGGTTTTGCCATTCGTCCGTGGCGAACTTCGACTCGACCAGCGCCTCGGCCTGCGCGAGCTCGGCCGGCCACAGTTCGGAGTCGGTGCTACCCGGCGCCACTAGCTTGATTGCGGTCTGCCGCTTCGATGCGAGCGCGCCAGCCGCGATCACCGAACCGATCCGTGGGCTGCGTCCCCCTGGGTCTGGGCTGGTCAGGGGTTCTTGTCAGCCGGGAGCGATACATTTGTTCGACGATGGTCGCAGGCCCGCTGCGATCAGGCTGGCGGGTTTGGTGGGACCTGAAAGGGGACGAAATGACTATCGAGGTGCGACAGGATGGAGGGTTGCTCCCGTTGGCGGAACCGACCACGACTAGCATCATCACCATGCAACCCGACCGGCCTAGACCCATCGCTGTGGACTTGTTCGCTGGGGCTGGAGGGCTCTCGCTGGGGTTCGAGCAGGCCGGATACGACATCGCAGCCGCCGTAGAGTACGATCCGATTCATGCCGCAGTGCACGAGTTCAACTTCCCGTACTCAACGACGTTCTGCCGTGACGTGTCCACGATCACAGGACGCGACATACGTGATCGCTCTCTGATCGGTGACCGCGAGATTCATGTTGTGGCCGGTGGCCCTCCCTGCCAGGGCATCTCACTCATAGGTAAGCGTGCACTTGAAGACCCTCGAAACAAACTCATGGACGAGTTCGCTCGCCTAGTCACCGAACTGCAACCTCGCTACTTCGTGATGGAGAATGTCGCCGGTTTGACCGTCGGCGATCATCGCGAACTCCTGACCGAAGTTGTTCAGACTATGTCTGCTTCTGGTTACAAGGTGGTGCTGCCCTGGAGGGTGCTCCAGGCCGCCGACTACGGCACACCGCAGTCTCGACGTCGCTTGATCCTCATGGGCGCGCGCGCCGATGTTCCCATGCCGACCTACCCCCAGTCGACGGTCACGCCGCGCACTCTGCGAGGCGGCGTTGAGTCACGAGATTACTCGCTCCCACTGGGACCATCTGTGTGGGATGCCATCAGCGACCTACCCGATGCGCACTCATACCTGGACTTAGAAACCTCGGACACCGTTCGTGCTCGGCTCGGCGATCCTTCTCCGTATGCCGCTGTCTTGCGCGGAGTAATGCGAGACATCCACGACTACTCCTACCCACGACGTTTCAACCCTAACATCCTCACCTCATCGGCACGCACCAAGCACACGGACAAGTCCATCGATAGGTTCGCGGCAACGCCACCCGGCACAACGGAGCCTGTGAGTCGATTCCTCCGCCTGCACCCAGAGGGGATTGCGAATACCTTGCGCGCGGGAACTGCCTCAGATCGTGGTGCTTACACAGCACCCCGACCAATCCACCCGACGCTGCCTCGTGTCATAACGGTGCGGGAAGCCGCACGCCTTCACGGCTACCCGGATTGGTTCCGGTTCCACGTCACCAAGTGGAATGGATTTCGCGAAATTGGCAACAGCGTCCCAGCCCGACTTGCTCAGGCCGTGGCAGCAGCACTGCTGCAAGCTGACGGTGTAACACCTGTTCGTCAGAACGAGATCAGCTTGGGCGATCCACGACTGTTGGAGTTCACTGCATCACAGGCGGAACGACACTTCGGAATATCCGAGCGCGTAATCCCGCAACGCAACCGCGACTGGAAGGCCGCATAACTATGCCATCGACCAAACCAAACCGATACGCTGCTCTCCTCGAATGGGTGTTTGATCGGTATTACACCGAAGGAACAACCGTCGTCCCTTGGGAACGCGCGGACCTAGAGGAAGGCGCCGCCGCCCTCGGAATGAAACTTCCCAAAAACCTGGGGGACATCGTCTACGCGGCACGGTTCAGACAGGGACTACCCGACTCGGTGACCGCCAAAGCGCCGGAAGGTAAGGAGTGGGTGATCCGCGGCACCGGACACTCCAAATACGCCTTCTCCGCTGTGCGTCTTGTGCGTATCCGACCGCAGGAGAACCTCGTCGTAACCAAGATTCCAGACGCGACACCTGAACTGATTCGAGCCTCGACCCTGGGAGACGAACAAGCCTTGTTGGCGCTAGTGCGCTACAACCGGCTAATCGATGTATTCCTTGGCGTTGCGGCATACTCCCTCCAGAACCACCTCAGGACCACCGCTCCAGGAATCGGGCAGACCGAAGTTGACGAGGTATACGTTGCTGTGGACCGCTACGGTGTACAGTATGTGCTGCCAATCCAGGCAAAGGGTGGTCGCGATGAGATTGGGATCACGCAGGTCGAACAAGACCTTGCAGTCTGTGAGGCTAAGTTCCCTGAATTGAAGGTCCGGCCGATTGCGGTTCAGTTCATGGACAACGACCAGATTGCGCTCTTTGAACTTGCCTTGAGCAACGACGAAATCGTCATTGTTCGAGAACAGCACTACCAGTTAGTTCCCGCAACAGACATCACCGACGAAGACCGGGCGCTGTATCATCAATCCGCTCAAGGAGCCTAGGGCGAACAGGACACTCTCAGCGGCCCCTCGACCACTGCACTTACCGTGCATTGCTGTCGTCTCGCAGAACATGCACTCGGCCCTCACATCTTTACTCGGCCCATTCGTTTGGACTCGGAGCCTGCGTCTCCACCACCCATCGCGCTCGTGCGAGAAGTTCGTCGTAGGTAATGATTTCCGGCTCGGCGATGTTACGCCGGTACAACTCGAAAGACCTAATCTTGTCTTGATGGTGTTGGCCATTCTCGTTGCAGAACTCACCGAGCGATCCGATTACCAGATAGGCGCGCGGCCGATATAAGTATCCCATGTTGTCAGGGTCATCATACCCTTCCATGTCTCGACCCATGAGACAATGCCCCAGATCGACTACCGCCTTATGGACAGTTCCTTGAACTTGGGATACTCCTCCAGACAGTTCTTTTGAAGGCGCGTAGATGCCAGAGCGATAGTTATTTGCGTTGAGCAATCTGGCTGTGTGTTGCTTGAACTCAGCGAACACAATCGATCCGATGATTCCAGCAGTCTTCATCACTGCGTCCGCACGCTTGCCAGCCTGCCCAACATGAAAGCCAGCTACAACCTGTTCGAGTCGATCCGAGTCCCAACTGGTTAGGAGTTGGCTTGCGAGCCCGATTCCGAGAATCCAGGGGTTGCGCTCAAAGAACGTCTGCCACACGGCTTCCGCGCCACCGCGATCCTTGACGCTTTCAGCAAACATGTCATCATCTTTTAGTAACTGCTCGAAGGTATCGACAGTCTCTCGCCGCGCTGCCCACGCCACAACATCCTCCGCAGTCACGTCCGACTGCAAGAGAGCACGAATCTCCTCTGGGTTTGCCAAGTACGCCTGGCGGATCGCATTGTTGTCGCCGAAGAATGAGCTCAGCGCATCAGGATCATCCATTAGCGCGTGAAGCATGTTGCGGTCGATTCGTACCGAACCCTCGTCGATTGTCGGATCGGTCTCTCTCAGAATGTCTGCCAGTTCCAGGAACTCCTTGACATTGTCACGCCGGAGATGAAGTACTTGCTTTTTGGGACCTCGGGATGGAACTCGGTTTACCCAAAGATCAGTGATCTGACCCGCCGCCCGTGATACAAGAGCCTTGATCTCGATGCGGGTGTTGGCCACGTTGAATGCCAGCACTTCCTCTCCTTCGTTGGGGGCGGCAGCGTCTGTGCTGTCGTCGTACTCATCGAAGACACGCGAGGCAAACTTGGACGGCTGCCCGAAGTCCCGCGAGTTGCGCCGGCTGTGCTCGAACGTCCGAGACAGGACCGTCTGCGAGGGCGAGCGGCGCCGCAAGTAGTCGGCCTCCTCATCAGGAGTCATCGAGGTCGCAGAAGAGAAATCCGTCGCCATAGCGGCATACTACCGGGCCGCGAGGATTCGGGCCGCCTTGCGTGCGGCAACTCAGCAAGGACCCCTCGCACACTCGTCAGAGCGGAAGAACCCTGGGTCTGCTGCACGAGTAGGTGACAACTGAACTGTGGCGCCGTTGGCGTTGCTGAGAGGATGTCACCATGCCAAGAGCACACCCCCAAGAGTTCCGTGATGATGTTGTTGCGATCGCCCGCCGCGGTGAGGCGCCCATCGCGCAGGTTGCCAAGGACTTCGGGATCTCCGACTCGTGCCTACGTAGCTGGATGGTCAAGGCCGATGTAGAAGATGGTAACCGTCCCGGCGTGACCAAGGCCGAGTCCGCTGAACTTCGTGAGTTGAAGAAGCGCAACCGGCTACTGGAGCAGGAAAACGAGATCCTGCTCCGCGCAGCTGCCTACCTGTCCCAGGCGAACCTGCCGAGAAAATGATGTACCCGCTGGTTAGAGAGCTGGCCACCGAGGGCATCCCGGTCACGGTCATCTTGCGGGTGCTGAAGCTCTCACGCGCGCCTTACTTCCGGTGGCTCAACCAGCCAGCAACCGATTCCGACTGGCGCCAGGCCCATCTAGCCAACGCCCTGTACGACGCTCACGGCGATGACCCGGAGTTCGGGTACCGATTCTTGGCAGACGAGATCCGCGATCTGGGCCACTTCGCCTGCGACCGCACGATCTGGGCGCTGTGCTCCCAAGAGGGTCTGTGGTCCGTTTTCGGCAAGAAGCGCGGCCCGAGCGGGAAGCGCCCCGGTACTCCCGCTCACGATGACCTGGTCCGCCGTCACTTCGCCGCCCCTGTCATCAACACTGTATGGCTGACCGACATCACTGAGCACCACACCGGCGCGGGAAAACTCTACGAGTGCGCAATCAAGGACGTGTGCTCGGGCCGGATCGTCGGCTACTCCATCGCCGCACGCATGACCGCCCGCCTGGCCGTAGACGCCCTGGACTCCGCAGTCACCCGCCGCCACGCCGCCGGCTACGACGTGACCGGATGCGGGACCCACGGGTCAACATCCAAAACGACCGCGGCCAGGCGAAGGCCTACCAGGTCCGGCAGGTGCTGAAAGCCATCGAGCATCTGGAAGCACAGAACAAGAAGGAGGAACAATGAGCACCGCTGACCGTTACACCTACCGAGTCCGCTGGTCTGCCGAAGACGGCGAGCACCTCGCCACCGTGGCTGAGTTCCCCCCGCTCTCGTGGCTGGCGACCGACGCCTCCGACGCCTTCACGGGCATCTTGTCCCTCGTCACCGAGGTCATCGCGGACATGGACGCAGCCGCGGAGACGGTTCCGGTGCCGCTCGACGAGCGCCGCTACTCCGGCGTGTTCCACGTGCGGATTCCCCCGGAGGCCCACCGCCAGTTGGCCATCGAGTCCGCCGAACAAGGCATCAGCCTCAACCGCCTGGCGGCACACCGCCTCGTCGCCTCCTAGATTCACCCAGGAGTCAGTTCACCTAGCACCCAGTTCGGGTAGAGCACGGTTCGGCTGGGGTATGA
>WRIF01000079.1 GCA_009782865.1 Promicromonosporaceae bacterium | reverse complement strand
GCCGCCCTGCTGCACGACATCGGCAAGCCCGCCACGCGCCGCTTTGAGCCCGGTGGCGGAGTCTCCTTTCACCATCACGAGCTGGTGGGCGCCAAGCTGGCCCGCAAGCGCCTGCAGGCCCTGCGCTACGACAAGCAGATCGTCAAGGACGTCACCCGCCTGGTGGAGCTGCACCTGCGCTTCCACGGCTATGGGGACCAGGCGTGGACCGACTCGGCCGTGCGCCGCTACGTCACCGACGCCGGGCCGCTGCTGGAGCGCCTGCACCGCCTCACCCGGGCGGACTGCACCACCCGCAATCGGCGCAAGGCGCAGCGCCTTGCCGATGCCTACACCGACTTGGAGGTGCGCATCGCCGAACTGCGCCAGCAGGAGCAGATCGACGCGATTCGCCCCGACCTGGATGGCACCCAGATCATGGCCCTGCTCGGCATCGGCCCCGGCCGCGAGGTGGGGGCGGCCTACAAGTATCTGCTGGGCCTGCGCATGGAGTACGGCCCGCTGGAGGCAGAGGGAGCCGAACGGGCCCTGCTCGACTGGTGGGCGCAGCGGTAGCCGTTGCCTGCCGGGCCGCCGCCCGCCGGGAGACAAGCGAGAGGGGCGCCTAGAAGGCGAGGTTGGCCAGGGCGATGTTGCGGCCCTGCGCCGCGATGGACAGGCCGCCGGGGGTGGCGCCGGCCGCCACGAGGGTGATGCCGGTGGGCAGTTGGAGGGGCACGCTCAGGCCGACAAAATGGCCTCCGACGCCCGGGGGCAGGGAGTCGGCGCCGACGGTGGCCCCGGCGATCACAAAGTTCACCACCGCGATGTCGATGGCGTGCGGGCGGGCGGTGGGGGCCACGATTGCGCCCACGTCGAACCCGGCTAGGGAGGTGGTGAGCCGCAGGTTCCCCCCTCCCGCATCCGACAGGGAGACGGCCGCGCCCACCTGCTCGGCTATCAGTCCCTCGACCGCAGCGAACGGCAGGAGGGCGGTCACGTTCGCGGTCTCGACGGTGAACGGGTCGAGCGGCTCCAGCCCGCGCGCGTCGACCACTACGTCTCGCACCTGAAACCCGCCGAAGGTTCCCGCAGCCAGCCGGGCGCTGACGTGGTCGAGGTCACCGCCGTCGAGCAGCTGGGTGAGAAAGGGAAAGCCGTGGATGGTGACCGATGCGCCATCCAGGTCGCCGCCATGCTGCCGGGCAGCGGAGGTGAGCTGGTTGGTCATCTCGCGGCCCACCCACCAGGCGGCGAGGCGGTCGGCCCCCACCACCAGGGCGGCCACTACCAAGAGCGTGATGATCACGGCCCGCAGGGCCCCGCTCGAACGGGGCCTAGACATGGGGGCGCCTCAGGGGCTGCCGGGCAAGGCCCACGGGTGCTGACACGTCGTACACCCTAGGCGAAGGGCCGGACAAAGAAAAAGCCGGACCCCTCCAGGGGTCCGGCCTCTTCGTTCGATCAGAGCGGGCGGATGTTGTCCGCCTGCAGGCCCTTCGGGCCCTCGGTCACGTCGAACTCGACGCGCTGGTTCTCCTCCAGGCTGCGGTAGCCATTGGACTGGATGGCCGAGTAGTGCGCGAACACGTCCGCCGAGCCGTCTTCGGGGGCGATGAAGCCGTAGCCCTTTTCCGCGTTAAACCACTTCACGGTGCCAGTTGCCATTACTGCTCTCCTTCAAGAGTTGATCGCCCCGCCTATCGGGGCCATCCGTCACACTGCGGTAATCGATCAACTCTTGGGTCTAGCAAGGTTCGCCGGCCTTCCCGCACATCTTCTGCGGTCTGACCTGCGCAGAACGCCAGCGGCGTTCAGGACTTACGGGCACTGCAACAGCCGCCTACGTTACGCCATCGCCGGGGCGGATGCGAATCAGGACTCCCTACCACAGCGGCGGGTGGCGGTCCGTCCAGTCCAACACCTGCTCCAGCTGGCCGGCCAGGGCCAACAGGGTTGCCTCAGAGCCGGGATTGCCCAACAGCTGGATGCCCATCGGCAGGCCAAGGGGGGCCGTCTCGGTGGGGGCGGTCCATTCGATCGGCACCGTGAGGGCGGGCAGGCCCGCGGCGTTGGCCACCGCCGTGTACGGGGTGAATTGGCATTGCTGCTCAAAGGAGCGCTCCCCGTCCTGCGGGTCGAACCAGCCCAGCGGCGGCGGCACCGTGCCGAGCCCCGGCAGCACGATGACGTCGTAGGGGGCGATCCACTCCAGGGTGTTGCGCTCGAACCGGGAGAGCGCGGCCAGGGTGTCGGCCAGGTGGCGCGCCCCGAGGGTGCGGCCGGTGGACAGCAGCCACTGGGTCAGGGGCTCCAGCCGGGCCAGCTGCGCGGGGTCATCCAGCGGGATGGTGGCCGCCCCCACCATCCACAGGGTGCGGAAGATCGCCGTGAAGGAGGGTTCGAGCTCCCGCGGCGCCTGCTCCAGCTCGTGGCCAAGCCCGGCCAGGGTGTCCACCCCGGCATGCAGGGCAGACAGCGCCTCGGGGGAGGCGACGATCTCGTAGGGGTCTTCCCAGGGGGAGAACGTGCTCACGCCGATGCGCAGGCGGCCGGTCTGCCCGCCCAGGGCGGCGGACAGGTAGGTGCCCGCCGCGGCAGCCGGGAAGCGCAGCGAGAGCGGATACGCCGCCCTTCCCGCGGCGTCCCGCGTGATCATCGCCTCTAGCAGGAGGGCGGCATCTGCGGTGTTGCGGGCCAGCGGGCCGGCGGTGGTCAGTCCGCCCAGGGCGTCGACGCCGCCCCCGGCCGGCAGCAGGCCGCGCGTCGGCTTGAGCCCCACCAGGCCGCAGGCGGCGGCGGGGATCCTGATGGAGCCGCCCCCATCGCTTCCCGGAGCCACCGGCAGCATCCCGGCGGCCACCGCCACGGCGGCCCCGCCGCTGGAACCGCCGGAGGTGCGGGTCAGGTCCCACGGGTTGCGCGTGGCCCCCAAGACCTGCGTCTCGGTGAAGGGGGAGAGGCCGAACTCCGGCGTGGCCGTCTTGCCCAGGGAGACGATGCCCGCCTGGTCCAGTTGGGTCACCAGCGCGTCGCTGACCGCGGGCGTGTAGGCGTACTCGTCGGCGAAGGCGCGCGAGCCGAATCCGGTGGGCACCCCGGCCCGGTCGGACAGGTCCTTGTCGGCGCTGGGCATCCCCCATAGCCCGGCCTGCGCGGCGCCGGGGCGGCCCTGCTCCAGGCTCTCCGCCCGCTGCCGGGCGGCCTCGGCGGTCACCTGGACGAAGGCGCCCAGGGAAGGATCGCGCTCCGCGATCCGTCGCAGGAAGTGTTCGGTGACCGCGGTGGGCGAGACCTCTCCCGTGAGGAGGGCCTTGCGCAGGGCCAGCGCCGTGAGTTCGTGTAGTTCAGCCATGCCGCCACGGTAGTACGTGGGCCGCTGGGTGGTCTACGTCCTGGCCCGCCCACTTTGGGGCCGATCACGGACACGGCGGTGGCGCCCCTCGCCCGAGGCCAGGCGCGTTCCGCGGCAGGCTAGGCGGCCGCGGTGAAGGCCGCCACCAGGGCATCCACCTCCGCGTTACCGGTGTTCCACGAGCACATGAGCCGCACCTCGGTGCGGTCGGGCTCCTCCCCGGGGGCCCAGTCGTAGAACTGGGTGAAACGGCGCACCTCGTCGGCCAGGGCCTGTGGCATGGTGGCGAAGACCGCGTTCGCCTCGGTGGGCCGGGAGACCCTCACCCCCGGCACGGCGGCCAGGCCGGCCCCGAGGCGCAGGGCGGCCAGGTTGGCGGAGGTCGCATTGCGCAGCCACAGGTCGCCATCGAACAGCGCCAGAAGCTGCGCCGCCAGGAAGCGGTGCTTGGAGGCAAGCTGCATGGTCTGCTTGCGCAGGTAGGGCAGCGCGGCGGCGGCGGTGGCCCGGTGGGCGGCGGCCCGCTCCGTCGGGGCCTGATCAGGACCAACCACGACGATGGCCTCGCCAATCATGCCGCCGTTCTTGGCGGCGCCCAGCGAGATCAGGTCCACCCCTAGATCGGCGGTGACCTGCCGCAGGGTGGTGCCGAGCGTGGCGGCGGCGTTCGCGAGCCGCGCGCCATCTACATGCACGGCCATGCCCAGCCCGTGGGCCGCCGCCGTGAGGTTGCGCAGCTCTTCAGGCGTGTAGACGGTGCCGAGCTCGGTGGCCTGGGTGAGGGTGAGCACGGAGGGCTGGGCGCGGTGAACGTCGTCGCGCTCGGAGGCCCACCGTTCCACATCGGAAACCGACAGCTTGCCGTCCACGCTCGAGGAAACGAGCAGCTTCAGCCCGCCCACCCGCTCCGGGGCGCCGTTCTCGTCGGTGTGGCAGTGGGCTACGTCGGAGGCGATGACGCCGGCCCAGCGCGGGGCGGTGGACATTAGCGCGGCGACGTTGGCCCCGGTGCCGTTGAAGACGGGGAAGGTGACGGTGCCCGGCCCGAAGAGCCGCTCGGCGCAGGCCTCCCACGCGGCGGACACGTCGTCGTCGCCATAGGCCACCGCAAAGCCGGAGTTGGCCGCCTCGAGGGCCCGCAGCACCTCTGGGTGGACCGGGGCGTAGTTGTCAGAACCGAAGGGGGGCAAGTTGCTCACGGGGCCAAACCCTACCGGCGGCGCGGCCGGTAGGATCACCGAGTGAGCAGTCAGTGGTCCGATTTCCGCAGCCAAGCGGCGCACTTTCAGCACGAGCGCCTCCAGGAGCGGCGCGACGCCCAGCACGCGAAGGCCGAGGAGATGCTGGCCGAGTTCTTGCCGGTGGTGCGCGCCCACGGCCCCCGGCCGGTGCCGCTGCGCGTGACCGGGTACGGGGGCAAGGGCGTGGCCAAGACCCCCTTAAGGGGCTGGTATCTGCGCACCAATCGGACGGCCGCCCTGGGGGAAGACGGACACTTCTACCTCTTGATCGCCCCCTTGAGCCCGCGGGATCGCCTGTTGGGCTGCCAGCCCGACCCGAGTCGGCCCCCGTTGGTGCTGGGCGAGGGCGGGCGCGATGGCGAGTCGATCGACCTGGCGGACGCCCTGGAGCGGGTGCTTCCCGGTTGGCGCGACCTGGCGGGCTGACCCGGCCCCGGGCGCCCTAGCCGAGGGCGTCCGGCCGAGAGTAACCCAGTCGAGAGTAACCCA
This sequence comes from Promicromonosporaceae bacterium, assembly GCA_009782865.1. Lineage (GTDB taxonomy): Bacteria > Actinomycetota > Actinomycetes > Actinomycetales > Cellulomonadaceae > Xylanimonas. The sequence goes on along the minus strand of WRIF01000079.1, from coordinate 2,051 downwards.
GCCGAGGGCGTTCTAGCTGAGGACGTCCTGGCCGACGAGGGCCTCGGACGGCGGGACGCCGGTGCCGGTGGCCTGGGTGATGTGGATGTCGGGGTGCCCCTGGATGTCGAACGGCAACGTGAAGCGCAGGCGCGCGCCGCCGAGCGGGCCGGGAATCACACTGAAGTCTCCGCCCCGGGAGCGGATGCGGTCGCGGTGGCGGGACAGGCCCGAGAAGACCAGGGAAGGGCCGTCCTTGCCTGCCGTCGAGCCGGCCGCGGCCTCCTGGCCCGCAGCGTCTTGGCCCGCCCCGGCAGGGGGGGTCACGCTGGGAAGGCCGGAGCCGTTGTCGTCGACAATCATCTCCAGGATGCGGGCCGTGGGGAGGGCATCGGCCTCCGTCGGCGGAAGGATGTCGCACCAGACCCGCACCTTGGTGGCCCGACCATGCCTAAGGGCGTTGGTGATGCCCTCCTCGACGGCGTAGGTGGCGACCAGGCGGTCGGCCAGCGGCAGAACCTGGCGCTCGCCACGAGACCACTCTCCCTCCCCAGCGGTGTAGCGCGAAAGGCCGGCCTCTCGGAGGGTGGAATCGAGGTCGGCGAGGATGCCGCGGGCGCCCGGCCCGTAGATCAGGGAGGTCTCGATGTCGCTGGGCAGCTTTTGCAGCATGAACTTGACCGCGTTGGTGGCCCCGGTCTCGATGCCGGGGGGCATCACCGAGTGAGACAGGGAGCGGATCTCCACCTCGCGGATTTCCTCTAGCCGCTCGGCCAGGCTGCGCAGCTCCTCACTGGAGGAGGAGTTGTCGTTGTCGGGGGAGTCGATCCGGTCGGCAATGCGGTCGAGCGCGGCCACCACGGTCACCAACTGGAACTGCAGGTTGCCGTGGAGGCGGTCGGCAATCCAGCGGCGAACCCGCAACTCCTCGACCTGCAGTTCCTCGATCACCTGGGCCGAGTTCTGGGCGGACAGGAGGCGGGCGGCCTGCTGTTCTTGGGCGGCCATCATCAGGGAGGCGAAGAGGATGGCGCTACCGATGCCCACGAAGGCAAAGACAAAACCGGTGATGAGGGTGGCGACGTAGTAGCCCTGCGTGGCCGGGGTGGCGGGAACCCCCTGGAGGGCGAGCATGCGAGGCGGGGCGATGATTACCGCCGCGACGGCGATGATCAGGTAGCGCGCCAGGATGCTGCGCTGCATCGGCCGGAAGGCAAAGGTGATGAGCGTCGCGGCGAGGCCGGCGGCTATGTTGATTGCCAGCAGGGCGGAGACCGCGCAGAAGGCGGTGTGGCTTCCGTCGTCGCCGATCACCTCGAAATTTCCCCAACCGCCCAATACCGTCAGGGAGACGACGGAGTACAGGGCGATGTTGAGGAGTGAGGTCCAGAACGCCAGTGCCGCCGGATTGAGCAACAGCCTTCGTAGGCGCGAAGGCGGGGACACCCCACTCAGAGAAGTGTCTGAGGAGATGCCGAGCGCCCGCGCAAGCTGCCCCATCAGCTCCGCCAGTTGCGCCCAGTTTGCTCGATGAAGGTGAGCACGGCGGCGACCCGACGGTTGGCACCGTCATCGCCGATTCCCAGCTTCTGGTAGATCGACTTCAGGTGGCTTTCTACCGAGCGGGTGTTGATGCCGAGCCGTTCGGCGGCCGCCTGATTGGAGAGTCCCTCGGCAACGAGGCGCAGCACCCCGAACTGGGCGGGGGTGAGCGAGGCCACCGGGGAGCCCGCCCGCGGCTCCGAGCGCTGCACCAGGTAGGGGTCGATCACCGCGGTGCCTTCGGCGGTGGTGACGATGGCGCGGGTTAGGACGTCCCGGGCGAAGGCCGAGCGCTTGGACAGGTAGCTCCACGGCTTGGGCACCTCGGCCTGCACCGAGGTAAACAGGCCCATGACGTCTTCTGAGGACAGGAGCATGATCGCCAGGTTTGGGTCTTGGCGCTGGAGTTGCACCCCGAGCGAGACCCCGTTGCCGTCGGGCAGGTGTACGTCGAGCACGGCCACGTCGATAGAGCCGGGGGTAAACACCAGGTTCGCCTCGGTTACCCCGGGAACGGAGTGGACCACCTC
>WRIF01000078.1 GCA_009782865.1 Promicromonosporaceae bacterium | reverse complement strand
GGCGACCTGGCCGAAGAGACCGTCTACCTGCCCGCCGACGACGTGCTGTACGCAGGCGACCCGCCCGATGGCCCGCCCGATGGCTCGACCGGGGGCTCGACCGAGGGCCGAAGGGTCACCCCACCAGGGCGGGCGCCAGGGGCGTATCTGCCCGACGGCACGCCGGACCCCGGCGGCCAGGCCCCCCGCCCGCGGGACGCCGCCCAGGCCCTGTCCTGGATTTCCAGCGGGGCCGGGGTGACGATCTTGCCGATGTCGTTGGCGCGGCTACACCACCGCAAGGACGTTACCCATCGGGTGCTCGCCGACGGTCCCACCGCCCCGGTCGGGCTGGTGTGGCTCACCGCCGCCAAGACCGACCTCACCGAAGAGATGATCGGGATTGTGCGCGGGCGGACCGTCAACTCCTCGCGGGGCGTGGCCCGCCCCGCGGAGCCGGCCTCCGGGCATGCCGCCGCGCGGCCCGGCTCTGGACGCGCAGGCTCAAGACGCCAGCCTCCCTCACGCTCGCCGCAGGGCCGGTCCGATCAGCGGCAGGCCAATCAGCGGCAGGCCAATCGGGGACGGGGCAACCGGGGCCGAGGTTAGGGGAGCACCACCACGGCCGTGCCGGCGGGAATGTCGGCCAGGTAACGGTCGAAGTGTCGCCGCTGCACCCGAATGCAACCATTGGAGACGGCCCCGCCGGTCTCCAGGTCGAAGCCGCCGCCGGGGTGCAGGGCGAACAGCGCAAACTCGGCGAGGAACCCGTCGAGCGCCTCCGACTGGCACGAGGTCAGCAGCCCCGGCTCGCCGGTCTGGATGAAGATGGCGCCGGCGATCACGCACAGCCCCTCCGGGGTGGGGGAGCGGTCCAGGCGGCCGACGCCGACGTGGAAGGTGACCTCTGCCTCTTCAGGCGTCGGGCTGGGGGAGGCTTCCTGACTCGCGCTTGGGGTTGGGCTCGCCGGTGGTGAGGGTGTGGGGCTGCCGGGGGCCTCTCCGGGGGCGTCCTGGCCGGTGGTGATGGTGAGGGTGCGTTCGGACAAGGAGATCGTTAGCCGCGTCGGCTCGCTTTCGAGTTCTACGTCGCTGGCCAGCACCCAGGCGGCGTGATGATTCACCGCCTCCGGGTCATCCGAGGGCAGGGCTCCCCGGCCAACGGGCACCATGACCTGCACCCAGCCCGGCTGCTGGTCGACCACTAGCCAGCGGGCGGGCAGTGCCTCGAAGCCGGCGGTGTGACCGTGCAGCGCGAGCACCGGAACGGCGTTCGGGCCGGGGGCGGCAAAGCCGGCGGTCAGCAGGTCGAGAGGCACGGCCACCTGACCGGGGAAGCGGGCGACGGCGGCCAGGGCCGACGGTCCGTCGACCCCGACTTGGGGGAGGCCGGGCGGCAGCAGCTCCGTGAGGTCGGGCACGGGGAGGGTTGCCAGCAGCTCGGGGTCCACCTCCGGCAGCACGAGCTCTTCTGGCTCGGGGGGCTCGACGGTCACCGGCGCGGCCGGCGGCGGGGTCGCCGCCGGAGCGGTCGGTTCGGCCTCGGGTTCTGCCGCGCCGGAGCAGGCCCCGAGCAGCGCCACTACCACCGCCGCCGTCACCATTCGCCTGCGTGCCTTCATTGCCTCAGGCTACCGGCCCCGCCGAGAGGGCGCGTCGCTGAAGGCCAGCGGTGCCCCCTTCCGGCGTCGCTGGCCTGGGCCGGTGCGTGGCAGCGGACGCGGTGGACGGGCCTATGAGACCGTCCAGTCGAGGGTCTCGGTGATGCCCTCGGCGTCGAGCGTGAGATAGGCGGCGGCCGCCTCCATCGCCAGGCGATCGGCCCAGGCGTCGTCGTGAACCGGGAAGAAGCCGGCGTCCTCGATGGCGGCGCGCAGCCAGGCGGTGACGGCCTCGAAGTCGAGTTCGCCGTCCGCGTCGCGTGCCGGCGGGGCGGCGAGGGCGGCCTGGAAGGGATCGCCCAAGCCGGGCTGCCAGCCGGCCACCGGGTGCGCGCAGAGGAACGCGAGGGTGGTGAAGGTGAACACGGTGGCGTCGGCGAGACGGCCGGCCTGCCAGGCGGCCAGCAGCACCGGGAGGTTTTCGGTGCGGAACTGTCCCACGAGCCCGGCGGACAGGTCTGCCAGGCGGGCCGAGTGGTCGGGCTGGGTCAGACGCAGGTAGGCCTCCTCCCCGCGCTTGGTCAGGGCCGCCCGCGCGGCATCCCCCTGCCAGAACTCCGGGAAGGCCGGGAGGATCTCCGAGAAGAGCAGCATGTGGGCCAGGCGCTCGATCGGCTCGTCGGCCACGGCGTCCGCCACCGTCTCGTGGCCGCTCAACAGCCCAGCGGCGGAAACGGCGGTCTGCAGGCAACTGTCGATGTTCATGGCACTACCTTATTTCCTCGGGTGGCCTATTTCCCGCGACGGCCCATTCGCCGCGGCGGCCTCGCCCGGTGGCGCGGCCGATGGGCGTGCCTCCATTAGGCTGAGGCCGTGAGCCACACCGTTACCATCGACGACGTTCGCGAGGCCGCTCGCCTGTTGGAGGGCGTGACCCTGCGCACCGCCGTGCAGCCCATCCGCTCGCTGACGGAGATGGCCGGGGTTGATGTGGTCTGCAAGCTGGAAAATCTGCAGCGCGCTGGATCCTTCAAGGTGCGGGGCGCGTACAACCGCATCGCGCGCCTCTCCCCAGACGAGCGGGCGGCCGGGGTGGTCGCCGCTTCCGCGGGCAACCACGCACAAGGCGTCGCCTATGCCGCCACCCGCCTGGGCATTTCCTCGGTGATCTACATGCCCCGGGATGCCGCCCTCCCCAAGATCGCCGCCACCAAGGGCTACGGGGCCGAGGTGATCCTGGAAGGGGAGTCCGTCGACGACGCCCTAATCGCGGCCCGCCGGTGTGCCGAAGAGACCGGCCGGGTGCTCATCCACCCCTTCGACCATGCCGACATCGTGGCCGGTCAGGGAACGGTGGCCCTGGAGATTCTCGAGCAGGTGCCGAATGTCGGCACCGTGGTGATTCCCCTCGGCGGCGGCGGCCTGGTGGCCGGCATGGCCACGGTGCTGGCCCAGGTCTGGCCGCAGGTGCATGTGATTGGGGTGCAGGCCGAATCGGCGGCCTCGTTCCCGGACTCGCTGGCCGCCGGCCGTCCCGTGCCCCGCCGCCCCGGCCCGACCATCGCCGACGGCATTGCGGTCGGCACCCCGGGCGAGGTGACGTTCGAGATCCTCTCCCGCCTGGGGGTGGAGGTTCGCACGGTCCCCGATGAGCAGATTTCCCGGGCGCTGCTGTTGATGATGGAGCGCGGCAAGCAGGTGGTGGAGCCCGCCGGGGCCGCCGCCGTGGCCGCGGTGATGGCCGACCCCTCGGGCATGCCCGGCACCATCGTGCCGGTGATCTCCGGCGGGAACATCGACCCGCTGCTGATGATGCGCGTGCTGCAGGCCGGCATGGTCGCCGCCGCTCGCTACCTGAAGATTCGGGTGCTGCTGGACGACCGCCCGGGGGCCCTGCTCGGCCTGGTCGAGGCCCTGGCGCTGGTGGGCGCCAACATCAAGGACGTGGAGCACTCGCACACCGATGCCTCGCTCGGCATGTTCGAGACGCTGGTCACCCTCTACCTGGAGGCGCGGGGCCCCGCCCACTGCAAGGAGATCCTGGAGACGCTGACCGCGGCCGGGTTCTCTCCGTCGGTGACGGTCTAGGGAAGGGCTAGCCGGAGTACGGCTTGGCCTGCCTGATCTGCACCTGGAAGTCCTTGCCGTTCGGCGCGGTGTAGGTCACGGTGTCGCCCACCGAGTGGCCGAGGATGGCGGCGCCGAGCGCGGACTGCGGGGAGTAGACGTCGACGTCGGAGACCACATCGGTCATCTCGCGGGAGCCGAGCAGGAAGGTCAGGTCGTCACCGGCCAGGTCGACGGTCACCAGCATGCCGGGCTCGATGAGGCCGTCGTCCTTGGGCGTGCCGATCTGCACGTCGCGCAGCTTCTCGGTGAGTTCGACGATGCGCGCCTCGTTCTTGGCCTGCTCCTCGCGGGCGGCGTGGTAGCCCCCGTTCTCCTTGAGGTCGCCCTCGTCGCGCGCCTGCGAGATGCGGGCGACGATTTCCGCGCGAACCGGACCCTTCAGGTCCGCCAGTTCGGCGGTCAGCAGGTCGTACGCCTCTTGGGTCAGCCAGGTGCCAGCCATTGTCACTTCCTCGGATCGGGCCTATTTTGGCCAGTAATGCTAAGCGCCGGACAACCCTTGCCCGGCGCGTGTGTGGCAATGAGTATCCTCGTCTCTGCAGCCGGGGTCAAGCCAGGGTGGCGTGACCACATCCGTGAGCTGTCGCCTTCGGAGGGTTCACCTTGTCCATTTCGCCTGGAGCATCCCGCGCGCCGCTGGGCACGCCTGGCCGCCTCCGCCTGCTGGCCGTCCACGCCCACCCCGACGACGAGGCCTCCAAGGGGGCGGCCACCACCGCCATGTATGCCGACACCGGGGCCGAGGTGCTGGTGGTGACCTGTACCGGCGGGGAGCGCGGGGATGTGCTCTACGAGGGCTATCGGCCCCCGGCGGGCATGGCGTTCGACTCGCTGGAATCGAAGCGGGCCGTGCGTGAGCTGGAGATGGCTGCGGCGGCCGCCGCCCTGGGGGTCCAGCACCTCTACCTGGGTTGGACCGACTCAGGGTATGCCGAACCGCGCCCAGGCCTGGACCTCGAGCAGGCCTACCCGCAGGAGGGTGAGGTCGAGGGCGGGGTGGCGGGCCTGGCCGACGTCTGGGACCGGCCCCTGCCGGCGGATGCGTTCGCGCTGGTGCCGCTGCAGGTGGCGGCCGCGCCCCTGGTGGAGGCGGTGCGACGCTTCCGCCCGCACGTCATCACCACCTACGACCACTTCGGTGGGTATCCCCACCCCGATCACGTCTACACCCATGCGGTGACCTGGGAGGCGTGGCGGGCGGCGGGGGACCCGTCGCGCTACGTCATCCCCGGCGGGGCGCCCGCCTGGGAGCCGCTCAAGCTGTACTACAACCACGGCTTTTCCACCGCGCGGCTGCGGGCGATCCACACGGCGATGCAGGCGCGCGGCCTCGAGAGTCCCTTCGGGGACTGGCTGGCCTCACGGGAGGCTGGCGATGCCCCGGAGCGTCCCGTGACCGCGCTGATTCGCAGCGTCGATTACTTCCCGGCCCGCGACGCCGCGCTGCGGGCCCATCGTTCTCAGGTCGATCCGGATGGCTTCTTCTTTGCCGTTCCCCGCGACCTGGAGGCCGAGGTGTGGCCGTGGGATGAGTACGAGCTCGGCGCCTCTCGGGTGCCCGTCGGCCAGGAGATCGAGTCTGACCTGTTTGCCGGCATCACCCCCGCGTAGCCATCCTCCCGGCGCGGCGGGGTGCCGGGCTCAGCCGCGCCGCGTGGCGGCCAGGAAGATGGCCACCGTGTGGCAGGCATACCCCAGCACGGTGAAGACGTGGAAGATTTCGTGGAAGCCGAACCGCTTGGCCTCCTTGAGCGGGAACTTCAGCCCGTAGATGATCGCGCCCAGGGTGTAACAGATGCCACCGGACATCACCAGCCAGACGATCGCCGGCCCGCCCGAGCGCCACAGCGGCCCCATGTATCCAACGGCCACCCAGCCGAGGGCCAGGTAGACCGGCACATAGAACCAGCGCGGGGCGTTGGTCCAGAACACGCGCGCGAGCACGCCCGCCGCCGCCCCGATCCAGACAATCAGCAGCATGGTGCGGGCGGGGCCCGGGTCGAGGAGCAGCACGGCCAGCGGCGTGTAGGTCCCGGCGATAATCAAGAAGATGTTCGAGTGATCCCACCGGCGCAGGAACGTCTTTACGCGCGGAGACCAGTTGCCTCGGTGATACACCGCGGAGGTGCCGAAGAGCAGGAGCGAGGTCACCATGAAGACGACGGCGGCCAGGCGGCCGGCCACCGGGGGGGACAGGGTGATGAGCACTATTGAGGAGGCGAGGGCCAGCGGGGTGGCGACCGCGTGAATCCAGCCGCGCCACTTGGGCTTAACGAGCGTGGCGACCGCCTGGTAGAACGGGTCGTTGATGGCGAGTTCGTCGCGCGAGTCAGGCGGGTTGGTGCTGGGGCCGGACGATGGCGGGCTGGCGCTGCGGCGGGGGGAGGCCGGGGAGGTGTTCATGGACGCGGTGCTCCAGGGGTGGGAAGGGACGCCATTGCAGGATCGAACACTTGACGGCGATTCGGGAGAGAACGTCGTCGAAAATCAACTTACGCTTCCGTAGGTTACGCTACCGTAGGATTTCGGCCAAGTCCCTGGCCGGTACTGTTAGGCCGTGCGGATGCCTCGGTTTGTCTATCGCGTCTACGAGCGTAGGCGCTTGGCGGCCTTCCTGGCGCCGCCTGCCCGGTTGCCGCGGCACATTGGCGTGATCCTGGATGGTAACCGTCGCTGGGCGAAGAGTTTCGGGGAGCCGGCCGCCACCGGCCATCGCCGGGGCGCCGACAAGATTGTCGAGTTCCTCGGCTGGGCCGAGGAGTGGGGCCCGCAGGCCCGCGTCGGGGCGGGGGCCGCCGCCCGGCTCGGCGGCATCGAGGTGGTAACCCTCTGGATGCTCTCCACCGACAACCTCTCGCGCGAGTCTGCCGAGTTGGACGACCTGATGAGCATCATCTCCGATACCGTGCAGGAACTTGCCGCCGACGGCCGTTGGCGGTTGCGCATCGTCGGGCGGCTGGAACTGCTTCCCGCGGCGCTGGCCGCGTCCCTGAAGGCGGCCGCCGCCCGCACCGAGTCCGTCGCCGGCCTCGAGGTGAACATTGCCGTCGGGTACGGCGGGCGCGACGAGATCGCCGACGCGGTTCGCGAGTACCTCACCGAGCGGGCCGCCGCCGGGGACACCCTGGCCGAGGTGGCCGCCAGTATCGACACCGCCGACATCGCGGCTCACCTGTACACCGCCGGGCAGCCCGACCCGGAGTTGGTGATCCGCACCTCGGGGGAACAGCGCATCGGCGGCTTCCTGATGTGGCAGGCCGCGCACTCCGAGCTGTACTTTTGTGAGGTGTTTTGGCCCGACTTCCGCCGGGTCGACTTCCTGCGCGCCCTGCGCGACTTCACGCGCCGCGAACGCCGCCTCGGTCGCTAGCCCCTTATCCGCGAGATCGGCCCCCATGGGTGGGATCGGCTCGCCGCTATGCGGCCTCCCTCCCGTCGTGGGGG
>WRIF01000077.1 GCA_009782865.1 Promicromonosporaceae bacterium | reverse complement strand
TCGAGCGCCAGATGAGAGAAAAGTTCGCGGCCCAGGCTGCCGCGAAGGCAGAGAAGGTCGCCGCTGCCGCCGCCAAGAAGGCCGCCGCCGCGAAGCAGGCGGAACCCTCCGCCGCGGATGGCGCCCCTGAGGAGAAGGCTGCCGCGCCCGCGCCGTCGGAGGCGCCGGCCGCCAAGCCCGCCACCGCCGGCCCCAAGGCGACGCCCGGCCCCAAGCCGGCCGCCGTGACCGAAGCCGTCGTGCCTGAGTCTGACCCGGCCGCAGCGGCCGCGCCGCCCCCGCCGGCCGAGACCCCCGCCCCGGCCGCGCCTGGGGCGCCCGCCGAGGCCGCCCCCCGGCCGAGTGCGCCCCGCCCGGCCGGTGCCCGCGCCGCCGGGCCGCGCCCCGGCAACAACCCGTTTGCCCCCTCGCAGGGCATGGGTCGCAAGCCGCGGGAGGGGACTCCGCGTCCCGGCAACAATCCGTTTGCCCCCTCGCAGGGCATGCCGCGCCCCGGTCAGCGCCCCGAAAGGGAGACCGAGGCCGGGGCCGGTGGTCCGCGCCCTGGCGGCCCCCGTCCCGGTGGCCCGCGCCCGAACCCCGGCATGATGGCGGGACGCACCAACCAGCTGCGCCCCGGCGCCGCCGGCGCGGCCGCTGGCCCCGGTGGCCGCGGTCGCGGTGGGCAGGGGGCTCGCCCCGGAGGGGGTGCACCCGGGGGCGGATTCCGTCCCGGTGGCCCCGGCCGCCCCGGTGGAGTTGGCCGTGGCCAGACCGCCGGCGCCTTTGGCAGGCAGGGAGGCCGCCCCGTCCGGGGGCGGAAGTCCAAGCGCGCCAAGCGGCAAGAGTTTGAGGCGATGCAGGCCCCCTCGCTGGGTGGCGCCATCGTCCCGCGGGGTTCCGGCGAGACCATCGTTCGCCTGCGCCAGGGCTCCTCGCTCAACGACTTCGCAGACAAGATCGACGCTAACCCGGCGTCACTGGTGACCGTGCTGTTCCACCTCGGTGAGATGGCCACGGCCACCCAGTCGCTGGACGAGGCGACCTTCCAGATCCTCGGAGAGGAGCTCGGCTACAAGATCGAGATGGTCTCCGCGGAGGAAGAGGACCGCGAGCTGCTGGAGAGCTTCTCGATCGACCTCGAGGCCGAGCAGGCCGGCGAGACCGATGAGGACCTGCAGCCGCGCCCGCCGGTGGTCACCGTCATGGGTCACGTTGACCACGGCAAGACCAAGCTGCTCGACGCCATCCGCTCCACGGACGTGGTGGCCGGCGAGCACGGCGGCATCACCCAGCACATCGGCGCCTACCAGGTGCATCACGTGCACGAGGGCGCCGACCGTCCCATCACGTTCATCGACACCCCCGGTCACGAGGCGTTCACCGCCATGCGTGCCCGTGGGGCGCAGGTCACGGACATCGCCATCCTGGTGGTGGCCGCCGACGACGGCGTCATGCCGCAGACCATCGAGGCCCTCAACCACGCCCAGGCGGCCGGGGTGCCGATTGTCGTGGCCGTGAACAAGATCGATAAGGACACCGCCAACCCGGCGAAGATTCGTCAGCAGCTCACCGAGTACAACCTGGTGGCCGAGGAGTACGGCGGCGACACCATGTTTGTCGATGTCTCGGCGCGCAACCGCGTCGGCATCGACGAGCTGCTGGAGGCCGTCCTGCTGACGGCGGACGCCGCCCTCGACCTGCGGGCCAACCCGAACAAGCACGCCCGCGGCGTGACCATCGAGGCCAACCTCGACCGGGGTCGCGGCGCGGTCGCCACGGTGCTGGTGCAGTCCGGCACGCTGCGCGTCGGGGATGCCATCGTCGCGGGCACCGCCCACGGCCGAGTGCGGGCCATGTTCGACGAGCATGGGGAGAAGTTGGAGCAGGCCGAACCGGCCCGCCCGGTGCAGGTGCTTGGCCTGGCCTCGGTGCCGTCGGCCGGCGACAACTTCCTGGTGGCCCCGGATGAGCGCACCGCCCGACAGATCGCCGAGAAGCGGGAGGCCGCCGAGCGCGCCGCCCTGCTGGCCAAGCGCCGCAAGCGCGTCTCGCTGGAGGACTTCACCAAGGCCCTCGAGCAGGGCAAGGTCGACACCCTCAACCTCATCATCAAGGGTGACGTCTCCGGTGCGGTCGAGGCCCTGGAAGACGCCTTGCTGCAGATCGATGTCGGATCCGAAGAGGTCCAGCTGCGGGTCATCCACCGTGGCGTCGGCGCCATCACCCAGAACGATGTCAACCTCGCCACCGTCGACAACGCCGTCATCATCGGCTTCAACGTCCGCTACGGCGAGCGCGTCGAGGAGATGGCCGACCGCGAGGGTGTTGAGGTCAAGTTCTACTCGGTCATCTACGCCGCCATCGAAGACATCGAGGCCTCGCTCAAGGGCATGCTCAAGCCCGAGTTCGAGGAGGCGTCGCTCGGTTCGGCCGAGATTCGCCAGGTGTTCCGTTCCTCGAAGTTCGGCAACATTGCCGGTTCGATCGTCCGCAAGGGCACGATCCGTCGCAACTCCAAGGCCCGCGTGCTTCGCGAGGGCGTCGTCATTGGCGACAACCTCACCATCGAGTCGTTGCGCCGGGAGAAGGACGATGTCACCGAGGTTCGGGAGGGCTTCGAGTGCGGTATCGGACTCGGCTCCTTCAACGACATCCGCGAGGGTGACGTGATCGACACCTACGAGATGCGCGAAATCCCACGCGCCTAGCCGCGACCGCTTGACGAAGGCGGCCAGGAGGCTTAAGCGCCACCTGGCCGCCGGCGTCATATCTCGATACTCGCGCCGGGAGCAGATCGCCGTACGGCGTTCGACGCCGAGCGCCAGGCTCGTCTGGAACGATTCTGGGCCGCTGAGGACCGGAAGGTCGGGCGAGGCCGGGTAATCAGGGTGGTCATTGCGTTCATATGGGATTGGCTCCGCTGGCGGTGGTCCTGAGCGTTCGGTGGTCATCGTCGGACAACCCAACGTGTCCTGCCGGCACCGCGGGTGGTGAATCACTAGACTGCCCCCATGAATGACAACCCCCGCGCCCGCCGGATGGCCGAGCGAATCAAGGTGATCGTCGCCGAGTACCTCGACACCCGGATCAAGGACGAACGCAAGGGCATGGTCACCATCACCGATGTCCGCGTCACCGGAGACCTGCAGCAGGCCGCGATCTTCTACACCGTCTACGGCGACGACGAGGCCCGCGCCGCTACCGCCGCCGCCCTGAGCTCGGCCAAGGGGCGGATTCGCTCCGAGGTGGGCAGGCAGATCGGCACCCGCCTCACCCCCTCAATCGAGTTCCACCTGGACACCGTGCCCGAGACCTCGGCCCACCTCACCGCCGCCCTGGCCGAAGCGGCACGACGCGACGCGGAACTCGCCGCCCTCCGCGAGGGCAAGGCCTATGCCGGCGACGCCAACCCCTACAAGGAAGCAGAGGATGAAATGTCCGAAGAGATGACCACCGCAGTCCCCGAGGTTCCCGAGGCCGCCGGTTTCGACGGGTACGACGACGCTGGCGAAGACAAGGTGTTCCCCGACCGGGGTTACCAGCTTGAAGACCACGGAGAAAAGGGTGGCTTCGCGGGCTTCGATGACGTCAACGAATAGTCCAGCAGCCGAGGCGGATGCCTCCCGCGCCGGGCGGAATCCGACCGCGCCGCCTGGGCTTCTGATCGTCGACAAGCCAGCGGGCTGGACCTCGCACGACGTAGTTGGGCGATTGCGCCGCCTGGCCGGAACGCGCCGCGTGGGCCACGCGGGCACCCTTGACCCGATGGCCACGGGCGTGCTGGTGATTGGGGTGGAAAAGGCCACCAGGTTGCTCACCTACGTGGTGGGCGCCGACAAGCAGTACACCGCCACCATCCGGCTGGGGATCGGCACCACCACCGACGACGCCGAGGGAGAGATCACCTCCGCCCCCGGCTTTTGCCTGGCTGACCGACGAGACGACATTGCCGCGGCCCTTGCGGGGCTGACCGGCGAGATCAGGCAGGTGCCTTCCTCGGTCTCGGCGATCAAGGTGGACGGCAAGCGGGCCTATGCCCGGGTGCGCGGCGGCGAGGAGGTCAGGCTCACGGCCCGTCCGGTGACTGTCAGCCAGTTCGACGTGCTGGAAGTGCGGCCCAGAACCGTCCCCGTCGGGGAAGGGGCCGAGGTGCCCATCGTCGACCTGGACGTGGTGGTCACCGTCTCCTCGGGCACCTACGTGCGGGCGCTGGCCCGTGACCTGGGCGCGGCCCTCGGCACGGCCGGGCACCTGACGGCCCTGCGCCGCACGCGGGTGGGCGGCTACACCCTGGCCGAGGCGCGGACCCTGGAGGAGTTGGCCGCCCAGGTTGAGCGCGACGGCGTTCTCGCCACTATCCCCCTGGTCGAGGCGGCCGGCGCCTACCTGCCGATGCGGCAGGTCACCGCCGAAGAGACCCGCGAACTCGGCTTCGGCCGCTGGATAGCGCCGACCGGCACCCCCGGAGTCCATGCCGCGATCTGCCCGCCCTCCTCCCCGGGTGGCGCCCCCGAACTGATCGCCCTGCTGGAAGACACCAGGCGGGGAGGCGAGGCGTTGGCCAAGCCGGTCTTGGTGATGGCGTCCGCCACTGTCGGCTAGCGAAACTACACTTGTCGCCGTGTTGATCTGGAAAGACCTCTCCGCCGTGGCGGTGCCCGGTCATGCGGTGGTGACCATCGGCAACTTCGACGGCGTACATGTGGGCCATCAGGCGGTGCTGCGGCGGGTGGGGGAGCTGGCTGGCGGCAAGGCACTGTCCGTGGCGGTCACCTTTGACCCGCATCCGGTGGCCCTGCACCACCCGGCGCGCCTGCAACCGTCGCTCACCACGCTGGACGAACGCCTGCGCCTGCTGGCGGCCACCGGCCTCGACGCCACCTTGGTGATCAACTACTGTCGCGAGTTTGCCGCCCTCACCCCGGCGGCCTTCGCCGCGGACTACCTGCACACCGCGCTCAAGGCCAAGGCCGTCGTGCTCGGCCATGACGCCCGCTTCGGGGCAGACAATCGGGGCACCGTCGACACCCTGCGTGGGCTCGGCGCGGAGCTGGGCTTCACGGTCGAGACCGTCGACGACGTCGGGGATGGCGGTGCTGGGCCTGGCGGTGTTGGGCCTGCCGGCTCGCGCGTGTCGTCGTCGCAGATCCGCCGTCTGCTGTTGGAAGGCGAGGTCGCGGCCGCCGCCCGGCTCCTGGGACGCCCCTATGCGCTGCGCGCTCCGGTGGTGCGCGGGGATGCCCGCGGCCGCACCATCGGCTTTCCCACCGCCAACCTGGGTCCGGTCGAGACGGTGATCCCGGCCGACGGCGTGTACGCGGGGTGGCTGGCTGGCCTGCCGGCGGCGATCTCTATTGGCACCAATCCGACCTTCACCGACGGGCCGGAGCGCCGGGTGGAGGCCTACGCCATCGACCGCGACGACCTGGACCTGTATGACCAGGCGGTCACCGTCGAGTTCGCCCAACGCCTGCGCGGCACGCACAAGTTCGACGGCGTCGAGGCGCTGATAGCGCAGATGAACGACGACGTCGCCCGCGGCCGCAAGATATTACTGTAACCGACCCAGGAGAATGTGGCGATGCTCATAACTAAGTGCGACAAGAGTGAACTCGGCGCAAAAATAGACACCTTGCTAAAGAGTGACGCAGCCGAGAAGCTCGGGGTGGCCGAGGATGCCTATGTCAGCCTAGGTTTCGCGCTGATCGACAGTGGTGTAGTCCGAGGGGGAGTCACCGGAGCCCTGACCCTCCAAGGGTTTCACATCGGCGCTCTCGCTCTCGACAAAGACCTGCGTCAACAGGGCCACGGCACAAAGTTGATGAAGGCCATCGAGCGCGAGGCCATCCGCCTAGGTGCCAAGGTGCTGACGGTCAGCACGCAAGGCTTCCAGGCCCTTGGGTTCTACGAGAAACTGGACTATGAGGTATTTGCTACCTTGGACGACTGGCCGATTGCCGGGGAGACTAAGTACTATTTGAAGAAGATTGTCACCGAAAATGACGGTTGCCAGGCCTCCTGAGTGCCGGACGTGTGCCCAACCGTGCCGACCCGCCGAATGAACGCCGACGTCGCCCGC
Organism: Promicromonosporaceae bacterium; assembly: GCA_009782865.1. Lineage (GTDB taxonomy): Bacteria > Actinomycetota > Actinomycetes > Actinomycetales > Cellulomonadaceae > Xylanimonas. Next base: position 1,106 of record WRIF01000077.1, on the reverse strand, counting down.
AGCCGCGAGTTGCTTTAGCCCCAGATCAGGATGCCTAGGCCCACCAGCAGCAGCACGGCCAGCGGCGCAAAGCGCAGGTAGTAGCGCGGCTCGTGCCGGGGCAGGGACGGCTCCAGGGCGCGCAACTCCTCCTCGGAGTAGTCCTCCACCGGCCGCAGGCCCTCGTCGTCGCTCACCGGCGCAGTTTATCCGACCCGCCCCGCACCCGGATAGGGTTACCCCATGACCCACACCGACCTGCCGCTGCCCGAACCCCTCGCGCCGGGAACCCTTCGCGTCATCCCGCTCGGCGGCCTTGGCGAGATCGGCCGCAACATGGCGGTGCTGGAGTACGAAGGCAAGCTGTTGATCATCGACTGCGGGGTGCTGTTTCCGGAGGACAATCAGCCGGGAGTCGACCTGATCCTCCCCGATTTCAGCTACCTGGAAGACCGACTCGACGACATCCAGGCCATCATCCTCACCCACGGTCACGAAGACCACATCGGCGCCGTCCCCTACCTGCTGCGGCTGCGCCGCGACATCCCGCTGATCGGCTCCCAACTCACGCTGGCGTTCATCGAGGCCAAGCTCGTCGAGCACCGCATCCAGCCCTACACCCTTACCGTCAAGGAGGGCCAGGTCGAGGACATCGGGCCCTTCGAATGCGAGTTCGTGGCCGTCAACCACTCGATCCCCGACGCCCTCGCGGTGGCGGTGCACACCGCCGCCGGCACGGTGCTGCACACTGGTGACTTCAAGATGGATCAGCTCCCGCTCGACGGCCGCATCACCGACCTGCGCGCCTTTGCCGATCTTGGCCGTCGCGGGGTGGACCTGTTCATGGTCGACTCCACCAATGCCGAGGTTCCCGGCTTCGTCACCCCGGAGGCCGACATCGGGCCGGTCCTCGACTCGGTGTTCGCCAGCGCCGAGAAGCGCGTCGTCGTCGCCTCGTTCGCCTCCCACGTACACCGCATCCAGCAGGTGTTGAACGCCGCCGCCACGCACGGACGGCGCGTCTGCCTGGTCGGACGGTCCATGGTGCGCAACATGGGCATCGCCGCCGAACTTGGCTACCTGCAGGTGCCCGACGGCATCCTGGTGGAAATGAAGACCGCCAAGGA
>WRIF01000076.1 GCA_009782865.1 Promicromonosporaceae bacterium | reverse complement strand
GGCGACGGGGGCCGCATCGGCGTCCGCTGAGCCGGCGGGGGCAGCGCCGTCACCCTCGAGGGCGGCGAGGCGTGCCTTCTCTGCCTCGATCTCCAGTTGCTTGCGTTCGCGCTTGGTCATCCGCTGGGAGTTGACCTCGTCGGCGCGGCGGCGCTGTTCGGCCTTGGCGTCGGACTTCTTCTTGACCGGGCCGAGCACCATGGTCATGTTGCGGCCATCCTGTTTGGGCATGGACTCCACCGAGGCCAGGTCGGAGACTTCCTCGGCGAGCTGCGCGAGCAGGCGGACGCCGGCCTCGGGCCGCGACTGCTCGCGACCGCGGAACATGATCATGACCTTGACCTTGTCGCCACCCTCCAGGAAGCGGACCACGTGACCCTTCTTGGTCTCGTAGTCGTGCTTGTCGATCTTGAGGCGGAAACGAATCTCCTTCAGGACCGTGTTGGCCTGGTTGCGGCGGGCCTCGCGGGCCTTCATGTCGTTCTCGTACTTGAACTTGCCGTAGTCCATGAGCTTGGCCACGGGCGGCTTGGCGTCGGGGGCCACCTCGACGAGGTCGAGGTCTGCGTCTTGAGCCAATTTGAGCGCGACGGAAGTGCCGACAACGCCGACCTGCTCACCAGAGGGGCCGATAAGCCGGACCTCGGGTACGCGGATCCGGTCGTTGATGCGAGGTTCGCTGATGAGAGTGCTCCTGAATCGTCTGTGAAGGTGTCCAGGCACGAAGAAGGCCTCCGAGCCCGGGTGCAGGCGGAGGCCAAGGAAGGACGACGACGAGCAGGGGCTCGCGCCGTTCGACCAGACCCGGCACCCTGTGCCGACTACAGCGGGCTGTCAGTCAGCGGCGGACACTCAGGTGGGATGGACTCCACTTGCAGGACGGCTCGCGCTGGCGCGCAGACCGTCGGTCAGTGGCCGACTCTAGCATCCCGGCGGCTACGAGTGCAATCTCCCGGCCACATCGAGGGCCTCCGGCAGGGTGAACGCCCCCGCGTAGAGGGCCTTGCCAACGACGGCTCCCTCGACCCCGCCGGGCACCAGCTCGCGCAGCGCCACCAGGTCGGCCAGTGAGGAGATCCCTCCCGAGGCGATCACGGCGGCGTCGGTGCGGGCGGCCACCTGCATCAGCAGGTCGGTGTTGGGGCCGCGCAGCGTGCCGTCCTTGGTGACATCGGTGACCACGTAGCGCGGGCAGCCGGCGGCGTTGAGGCGGTCGAGCACCTCCCAGAGATCTCCCCCCTCGCGGGTCCAGCCGCGCGCGGCGAGCGTGGTGCCCCGCACGTCCAGCCCGACGGCCACTCGGTCCCCGTGCTCCTTGATCACCTCTGCGGTCCACTCCGGGTGCTCCAGGGCGGCGGTGCCGAGGTTGATGCGGCGGGCACCGGTGGCCAGGGCACGCCGCAGCGACTCGTCGTCGCGAATGCCGCCGGAGAGTTCCACCTGCACGTCGAGTTGCTCGACGACGGAGGCAAGCAGCTCGGCATTCGAGCCGCGCCCGAAGGCGGCGTCGAGGTCCACGGGGTGAATCCATTCGGCCCCGCCCTCTTGCCAGTCGAGGGCGGCCGACAGCGGGTCGCCGTAGCCGGTCTCGGTGCCGGCCTCTCCCTGTACCAGGCGCACGGCCTGTCCAGCGGCGACGTCGACGGCGGGCAGGAGGATGAGTCGCTTAGTCATGGTCTTGGGCAGGCTTTCTCTTGGGGCCGCGAAATGGGCTGAGGATGCGCATGGCTTGCAGCTTGCTGAGTCCTTTTGACGGCGTGACCTGGCCGGAGAACTGCTGGAGCTCGATCTGCCCCAGGATCAGGTCTTCGACCTCAGACTCGGCCCCTGCCAGCAGCAGGGCCAGGGGGGTGTCCCCCACCCGCGTTCCGTCCAGGTAGCGGGAGGCAGAAATGTGATCGGAACCGCGCGAGACGAGCATCACCTCGACGCCGCGCAGCAGCTGGCTGAGGGCGGCCGCCGCCCGTTCGGGGGCGTCGTCCCGCAGGTCTCGCAGGATCGCCAGCGGGGCGTAGTTCGAACCGACCACATCCGCATCGATGCCGGCCAGCGCGCAGGTAGCCGCCAGGGCGCGCGCCGAACGCAGGGGAACCAACAGCATCGCCGCCTGGCGACCCGCCTTCGGCGTAAACAGGGCCGACAGGTCGTCTGGAACCTGCATCTCGGCCACGGTCTCGGCCGCCGTCGGGCCCACCGGCTCAGGTTCGATCAGCCCCGAGAGGTCGTCGGGCACCACGAGGTCGGTTAGCGACGACAGGTCGTCGGGAATCTCGGGCAGGCCGTCGTCCGGGCGCATGACGGCCTACAGCGCGCCCTTGGTCGACGGGATGCCGTCGACGCGCGGGTCGGGGGCCACGGCGGCGCGTAGCGCGCGGGCCACCGCCTTGAACTGCGCCTCTACCAGGTGGTGGGGGTCGCGGCCGGCCAGCACGCGCACGTGCAGGCAGATTCCCGCGTGCAGGGCCAGGCTCTCGAACACGTGCCGGGTCAGGGAGCCGGTGTAGTGGCCGCCGATGAGGTGGAAGGCCATGGCCTCGGGCTCGCCCTGGTGGACGCAGTACGGTCGTCCGGACACGTCGACCACTGCCTGTGCGAGTGCCTCGTCGAGGGGAACGAGGGCGTCACCGAAACGGGCGATGCCCGACTTGTCGCCCAGCGCCTGCCGCAGGGCATCGCCAAGGCAGATCGCCACATCCTCTACCGTGTGGTGGACGTCGATGTCCACGTCCCCGCTCGCCCTAACGGTCAGATCGATCAGCGAATGCTTGCCCAGGGCGGTGAGCATGTGGTTGTAGAACGGCACGGTGGTCTCGATGTCGGTGCGTCCCGTGCCGTCGAGGTCTATCTCGACCAGCACGCTGGACTCGCTGGTGGTCCGCTCGATCCTGGCGGTGCGTGCCATCACTTGCTCCTTGCTTCCATTACCTCGATCAGGGCTTGCTTGAAGGCCTTAGTCTCCCACGAGGTGCCGACGCTGACGCGCAGCCAGCCGGGCGGGCCGACTTCTCGGATGAGCACGCCGCGGTCAAGCAGGCCCTGCCAGACGGCGCCGCGATCCGCGAACGGCCCGAAGAGCGCGAAGTTGGCGTCGGTGTCGGCCACCTGGAGGCCCTGCCCGCGCAGCCAGGCGACCAGGCCATCGCGCTCCCGCCGCAGGGTGTCGACCTGGGCCAGCAGTTCGTCTGAGTGCTTGAGGGCGGCCAGGGCCGCGGCCTGGGTCACGGCGGACAGATGGTAGGGCAGGCGGACAACGCGCAGGGCGTCCACCAGCGGCTGGCTCGCGGCGAGGTAGCCGAGGCGGAGCCCGGCGGCGGCGAACGCCTTTGACATGGTGCGGGAGACCGCGAGGTTTGGGTGCCTGGCCAGCAGGTTAAGGGCGCTGGGCGTACCGGCCGAGCGAAACTCGGCGTAGGCCTCGTCAACCACCACGATGGCCCCGACATTCGGCTCCGGGGCGTCGGGGACCACCACCTGTGCCGCCGCGTCGAGGATCGCCTCGACGGTCCCGAGCGGCAGGGCGGTGCCGGTGGGATTGTTGGGGCTGGCCAGCAGGATGACGGCCGGCTGGTGCTCCTCGATGAAGGCGACGGCCCGGGCGGGGTCGAGCGTGAAGTCAGCCTCGCGCTCACCCTCCACCCAGGCGGTGTGGGTGTTGCGGGCGTACTCGGAGTACATCGAGTAGCTCGGGGCGAAGGTGGCGGCCTTGCGGCCAGGGCCCCCGAAGGCCTGCAGCACGTGGGTGAGCACCTCGTTCGACCCATTGGCGGCCCACAGTTGCTCCTTTGGCAGCCCGACGCCGGATTCCCGGGCCAGGTAGTCGGCCAGCGCCTGCCTGAGGGCGGGGAAGTCGCGGTCGGGATAGCGGTGCAGGCCGGCCGCGGCCGCGGCCACATCCTGCCGCAGGGTGTCGATCACGGCCGTCGACGGCGCGTACGGGTTCTCGTTGACGTTGAGGGCCACGGGCACCTCAAGTTGCGGGGCACCGTACGGCTGTTCATTGGCCAACTCCGGGCGCAGCGGCAGGTTTGTCACCCCGGAGATTCTAGTGCGCCCCGTCGGCTTCCCCGGGCCGCCCGGCAAGCAGGGCGCGGAACCCTGCCTCGTCGATGATCTGCAGGCCCAGCGCCTCGGCCTTGGCGGCCTTGGAACCGGCGTTTTCGCCGACGACGACGTAGTCGGTCTTCTTGCTGACCGAGCCGGCCGCCTTCCCGCCGGCGGCGATGATCGCCTCCCTGGCGCCATCGCGCGTGAAGCCCTCCAGGGAGCCGGTGACCACCAGTGTGAGCCCGGTCAAAGGGCCGTCGTCCGCGACGCCGACCGCACCGGGCCCGGGATGGCCGGGGGTGGCGAAGCGCACGCCGGCCGCCGTCCAGCGCTCGACGATCTCCACATGCCAATCCTCGGAGAACCAGGCCGTAATCGACTCAGCGATGGTGGCCCCGACCCCCTCAACCGCCGCCAGGTCCTCCACCGAGGCGGCCCGCATCGCGGCGAGCGAACCAAACCAGTCGGCCAGGGCCCGGGCGGCGACCGGGCCGACGTGGCGAATGTTGAGCGAGACGAGCAGCCGCCACAGGTCCTTGGTCTTGGCCCGCTCCAGTTCGCCGAGTAGCTTGCCGGCCTGGGCGGACGGCTCTCCGTCGAGCTTGCGGAAGGGGGCGCGCCACACCTGCCCGCCCTCCTCGTCGTACTGCGGGGCACCCGTCTCTGCATCGCGCACAACGGCCCGGACGGGGAGCAGCTGCTCCATGGAGAGCGCAAACAGGCCGGCCTCGGTAGGCAGGATCGTCGCCAGGGCGGCGGCAGAGACCTCCCCCAGGCCCTCCACGTCCAGCCCGTTGCGCGAGCCAATGTGCTCCAGGCGTCCGCGCACCTGGGCGGGGCAGCTGCGCGCGTTGGGGCAGCGCAGGTCGATGTCCCCCTCCTTCATGGGGCGCAGCGGCGTGCCGCACTCGGGGCAATCGGCGGGCATCACAAAGTCGCGCCGCGGGTATCCGTCGTCGTAGGCGGCCGTCACCGGGCCAAGGATTTCCGGGATGACATCGCCCGCCTTCCGCAACACCACCTCGTCACCGATGCACACTCCCTTGGCGCGCACCACCTCCTGGTTGTGGAGGGTGGCCTGGCGGACCACGGAACCGGCCACCAGCACCGGCTCCATGACCGCATAGGGGGTGGCGCGGCCGGTGCGGCCAACGCCGACGGCAATGTCGAGCAGGCGGGTGTGCACCTCCTCTGGCGGGTACTTAACGGCGATCGCCCAGCGCGGAGCACGGCTGGTCACGCCAAGGCGCCGCTGTTCGGCAAGGTTATCCACCTTGATCACGATGCCATCGAGCTCATGCTCCATGTCGTGACGGTGCTCTCCGATGTCCTTGATCATGGCGATCGCGCCGCCGAGGTCCGGCACCACTCGGTTGTGGGGCGAGATCGGCACCCCCCACCGCTGGAACAGCGCGTAGGCGTCCGACTGCCGCTCCAGTTCGACGTGCTGGCCCGCCTCCCACTGGAGGGCACCGACCCCGTGGGCGTACATCTGCAGGCGCCTGCCGGCGGTGATCGTGGAGTCCTTCTGCCGCAGCGAGCCGGCCGCGGTGTTGCGCGGGTTGGCGTACGGCTTCTCGCCTCGGGCCACCAGCTCGCGGTTGAGCGCCTCGAAGTCCTTGACCGCCAGGAACACCTCGCCGCGCACCTCGAGCAGGTGGGGGTGGGAGCCCACGGGTCCGGCCAAGCGGTGCGGGATCCCCTCGATGGTGAGCACGTTGGCGGTGACGTCCTCCCCCACTCGACCATCGCCCCGGGTTGCCCCGCGCACCAGGCGCCCCTCTCGGTAGGTCAGGCAGATGGCGAGGCCGTCGATCTTCAGCTCGCTCAGGTAGGGCGGGCGTTCGTCGTCCAGGGACTTGCGCACGCGGGCATCCCACTCTTCGAGCTCTGCCAGCGAGAACACGTTGTCCAGCGAAAGCATGGGTTCGAGGTGGGTCACCTTGGCGAAGCCGTCGGCCGCCGCCCCGCCGACGCGCTGCGTTGGCGAATCCTGCGAGGCGAGTTCGGGGTGTGCCTCCTCCAGCGCAGTCATCTCGCGGAGGCGCGCGTCGTACTCGGCATCGGAGACCAGCGGGGCGTCTTCCTCGTAGTAGGCGCGCTGGTCCGCCTCGACCAGGTCTCGCAGCTCGGCCCACCTTGCGTGGGCGGCATCCAGGTCGGGCAGCTTGGTGATCACCGGCAAATCATCCCCCATTGGGGGCGGCCTGCGCACCCCCAGACGACGGAAGCCCGCCAGCCTCCGCGCAGGAGGCCGACGGGCTTCGTCGTGGTGCCGAGAAGGGCTACTTCTTCTTGGCGGGCTTCGCGGCCGGGTTCATGGCGTAGTAGTCGACGCCGGCCTCGCGCTGGGCCTGGACGGACTCCCGGGAGATGCCGTAGTAGGCACCGACCATCATGTCCTTCATGTCCTGCAGCATCGGCAGGCGCGGGTTGGCCGGGGCGCACTGGTCCTCGTAGGCGCGCATGGCCAGGTTGTCCAGGTTGTCGATGAAGGCCTTCTCGTCAACACCCTGCGCGGCGAACGACGGCTCAACCCCAATGCGGGTGGCCAGGTCGCGGCAGGCCTGGGCGTAGGACTCGACGGCCTCCTCCGGGGTGGAGGCGGGCAGGCCCAGGTGCTTGGCGATCTCCTGGAAACGCTCCGGGGCCACGTACTTGTCGGCCTTCGGCCAGCCGGTGACCTTGCCCGGAACCAGGCCGTTGTAACGGATGGCGTAGGGCAGGAACATGGCGTTGGTGCGCCCGTGGATCAGCTGGTACTGCGCCCCCACGGTGTGCGACATGGCGTGCACCACCCCGAGGAAGGCGTTGCCGAAGGCCATGCCGGCGATGGTGGCGGCGTTGTGCATCTTCTCGCGCGCCTCGTTGAGACCCTCTGCGCCCTGGTAGGACTTCTCGATGTTCTCGAAGACCAACTTGATGGCGTGCAGGGCCAGGCCGTCGGTGAAGTCGTTGGCGTAGACGGAGACGTACGCCTCGGTGGCGTGGGTCAGGGCGTCCATGCCGGAGTCGACAACCAGCTTGGCGGGCATGGTCTCGGTCAGCACCGGGTCGATGATCGCCACGGACGGGAGCAGGGCGTAGTCGGCCAGCGGGTACTTGAAGCCGGTCTCCGGGTCTGAGATCACGGCAAACGGGGTGACCTCAGCGCCGGTACCCGAGGAGGTGGG
>WRIF01000075.1 GCA_009782865.1 Promicromonosporaceae bacterium | reverse complement strand
CGTCAGTGGGGTGCGGGCCCTGGACCTGTCCAACTGGGACACCTCAAGAGTGACCAACATGAGCTTCATGTTTGAGTACGCAAGCGGGTTGACTTCGCTCGATGTCTCCGGCTGGGACACCGCGAGAGTGACCAACATGTCCCGGATGTTCAGTAACGCGAATGGATTGACCGCGCTCGACGTTTCCAGCTGGGACACCTCAAGCGTGAGGGACATGAGTGACATGTTCAGCCGCGCCCGCGAGTTGACTTCGCTCGATGTCTCCAACTGGAATACCTCAAACGTAACCAACATGACCAGAACGTTTTCGAATACCGACGCGTTGACTTCGCTTGACGTTTCCAACTGGGACACCTCGAACGTAACGAACATGTTCGCGATGTTCGGGTCTGCCTCCGGGTTGACTTCGCTCGACGTTTCCAACTGGGACACCTCAAGCGTAACCGACATGGGTTCGATGTTTAGCAATACCCACGGGTTGATATCGCTTGACGTTTCCAACTGGGACACTTCAAGCGTGACCAACATGAGCCACATGTTCCACACCACGGGATTGACCACACTTGACCTGTCCAGCTGGGACACTTCAAGCGTGACCCTCATGACCGGGATGTTTCAGGGCGCTAGCGGATTTACTTCGCTGGACCTGTCCAGTTGGGACATCTCAAGTGTAGTTAACATGGCTATGATGTTTTGGAACAACAGCGGGTTGATCTCGCTGGACCTGTCAGGCTGGGACACCTCGAACGTGACCAACATGGCTCACATGTTCGAATTGGCCGTGAACCTTTCTCAGTTGACGCTGGGGACGGGTTTCCACAATGCGCACGGCCACAACCTGATGCTGGAGAATGTGCCCGCTAATGCCCTGTTCACCGGTCATTGGGTGAATGTGGCTGACGGTACCCCGGCCAACCCGGCCGGCACCGACGTGCTCACCTCGGCCGAGTTGATGGCCCTGATGGGTGCCGCCCATGATGGAGCCCGGCTGGCCGACACCTGGGTGTGGCAGCGAAGCACCCCGGTCCCTCCGGCGAATGTGATCGTCGAGGAGGGCGAGGACGAGGACGGCCGGTATGTGGACGTTGATGTTGACCGTCCTGGCTTCGAGTATGAGGTTGATGAGGACAACAACCAGATCGTGATTACGATTCCGGATGTTGACGACGACGCTGACATCAACGTGAGCCTGCCTGGCCCGGACTGGGACTACGAGATCGTCCGTGACGAGGACGGCAACGTCTCTGTGATCGTGACCCCGCCGCCTGGCAGTGAGGTCTACGAGCGTGAAGACGGCCGCCCCGGCATCCGCCCCATCCCCGTCCCCGCTGCTAGCGCCATCGGCGGTCTGGTCTGGTACGACGCCAACCGCACCGGGGTCCGTGGCCCCGACTCGGCGGGCAAGCCCGACGTGCGCGTCGAGGTGCTCTCCTACCCGGCTCGGGTGGTGCTGGCCACCACCGTGACGGCCGCCGACGGCACCTGGCGGGTCGAGGGATTGACCCCTGGACACAAGCTGGTTCGCTTCCACGTGGACCACCTGACCACCGACACGCACGAGTTCGGCTTCACCGTGCTTGGCGATCACTCGATGGTCACGTCTGCCGGATACGCCGCGGCCCCGATCCTTCTAGAGGCGGGTAACTCCCAGTCGGTCGACGCCGGCGTGGTGCGCAACTTTCGCGATAACGACTCTGATGGGTCCGGATCTGGTGAAGGTGGCAATGGGGGCAATGGTTCTGGTGGCACTGCTACCGTTCCTACCCGGCCGACTCTTCCGGTTACCGGTGCGTCCGTCAGCCTGCTACTGATTGTCGCCGCTGGTATGTTCGGTGCTGGCATGGCGATCAAGACGGTCAAGCAGGACGCCTCAGGCAACCCGCGGCACGCCCGTCACGAGGGTTAGCCAACTTCTTCCCGCTCGCTGGCTTGCGGCACCTCCCGGGGTGCCAACGGACCCTAGCCAGCGAGCGGGATCCCACCCAGCCTCCACTTCCCAAGTTCAAAATAGATTGAGGCGTCGCCCTGAGACCTCCGCTTGAGGCTCAGGGCGGCGCTTCCCCGGCACCACCACCTAGTCGACTACTCGCCACCACCGGCGGGTGGGGAAGAGACTCCGCATGAACTCGACTGCGACGCTCGTGGATCGCGTTGGTCTGCCCACCAAGGAGGGCGGCGCTGCGGAGCCGGCAGCAATGAGCGCCCAGTTCAGTTCGGACCTGGCGGAACGCTTCGCCCGCACCGGCAACGGCCGCGATTGGCTCCACGCCTTCGCCCGCAACCGCGTGGGCCGCTACGTTGTCCCCGCCCAAGGCATCCTCCTGGCCGTGGCCACCGCCCTGGTAGCCATCGGGGTCGGCGGGGTTGCCGGAAACCCCGGCCGCGCCCTCGTGGTTGGGCTAGCCTCCGTCATTCACGTCGGAGCCTGCTGGCTCTCCTGGCGTTTCGGCCTGCTGGAACCACTCAAGGCCAAGTGCGGCGCCCACGTCGGAGACCACTCCCTCATCACCCGCGCCCTGCTGGCCGCAGTGATCCTCGCGGCCACCGCCGCCCTGGTGATAGACCCCGCAGGCCGCGACCACGGCTTCCAGGCCTTCAGTCAGCCGGTTCACTTCGCCATCGTCATCACGGCGGCCGTGTTCACCACCGCCGTGTTTGCCTCGGTGGTCTCCCTTCAGTTGATCTCCCTGGCTCCCCTCGGGGTGACGGTGTGGATTGCCGTCGGGCAAGCCGCCTTCGGCATGCCCCCGCGCTGGGACCTGTGGGTGATCTCGTTCATGGCGGCGTACCTGATGGCCCTCAAGCTTCGCCTGACCAACTGGCACGAGCGGCTGTGGGTTGAGTGGGAGGCCGACCTTGACGCCCTGGCGCAGCTGGCCGCCACCGAGGAGCGGCTGGCCATCGCCCGCGACATTCACGACGTCACCGGGCAGACCCTGACCGCCATCGCCTTCAAGGCAGAACTCGCCGTCGGCTTCTTTGAACGCGGCGACCTTTCCGCCATTGCCGAGGCCAAGGCGGTGTGCCGCCTGGCGCGGGAGGCCCTAGACGAAACCCGAGAACTCGCCTCCGGATACCGCCAAACCGACATGAACTCCGAGTTGATCGGTGCCCGCACCCTGATCGAGGCCGTCGGCGCCCGGGTGCGCATCACCGGAGAGCCCGCCGGCTGGCCCGAGGAGATTCTGGCCGCCTTCGGCTGGGTGCTGCGCGAGGCCGCCACCAACGTGGCCCGCCACTCCAAGGCCACCAAGGTGGACATTGAACTTGCCACCGTTGACGGCTGGGCCCGGCTGCGCATGAGCAACAATGGGGCCGGTCGCAAGCGCCCAGACCAGGGCGCGCCCGGTGCCCGCTCCGGCGGCTCCGGCCTGCCCGGCCTGCGGGAGCGGATGCGCAACGTTGGCGGCGGGCTCACCGCCACGAAAGACAAAGATCAATACCATGTTGTCGCCAGCGCTCCCCTGCACACTGGCCCACTCCGGGAGGCCCTCGCGTGATCCGCATCATTTTGGCCGATGACGAGCAACTGATCAGCGAGGCCTTGGCCACCATGCTGAATTGGGTCGAAGACATCGAAGTGGTGGGGGTGGCCGCCAGCGGCGAAGAGGCGATCACCCTGGCCGAGCAGACCCATCCCGATGTGGCCCTGCTCGACCTGCAAATGCCGGGCATCGACGGCATCGAGGCCGCCGAACGGCTGGCCGCCCTCGAGCCCCCGGTGCCGTCGGTCATCGTCACTTCTCACGCCCTGCCCGGCGCCCTGCGCCGCGCCCTCTCCGCCGGCGTGGCGGGCTTCGCCCCCAAGAACATCCCCGCCGCGACCCTGGCCGACATAGTCCGCCAGGTCCATGCCGGGCACCCCTACATCGACCCGGCCCTCGCGGTTAAGACGCTGGCCATTGGCGACAACCCGCTGAGCCCCCGCGAACGGGAGGTCTTGGCAATGTGCATCGGCGGCGACTCCATCGCTGAGATTGCCGTCAGGATCAAACTCTCCCAATCGACCACCCGCAACTACATCGCCTCCGCGATCGGCAAGCTCAATGCCGCCAACCGCCACCAGGCCGCCCACCTGGCCCAATCCAACGGCTGGCTGTAGTTCCCCGCCGACCACCGCCCTTCCGGCCTCCCCGACAAGCCAAGGCTTCTTGTCGGCGCCCGGGTATATCTTGAGGGGGCGCCTTACCCAGGCGAACGCAGGCGTCTACTTGAATGGACGCTTGCTCGTCTAGTCGATTGGACATAGACTGATGGTGCGTGGAACGAGATCAGCGGGACAAGCGCTCAGGGCGGTCAGGTTGCAGGCCAGGTGGCGCGGCCTGAGTGTGGAACTGCTGCCCAAGCGCGGGAAGGGCTCGCATTCAATCTGGGTGGTGCGTGATCAGGAAGGGAAGGAGTTGGGGCGCATCGGCCTGACCGGACACGCTGGCCAGCAGTCGCAGACTGTGACCAGGTCGAACGAGCGGGCTCTGGAACACCTCTTTGGCGAAGGATGGTTGGACAAGTGAAGTACACGGTGACGGTGACCCGAGAGGGCAAGTGGTGGGTCGGAGAGGTCAATGGGCTGCGTGGTGGGGCCACCGAGGCCGCACGGTTGGCCGATCTGGAAACGGAGGTCCGTGACCTGATTGCCGGGCTGCTCGATGTTGGAGATGATGACTTCGAGTTGAGTTGGGACCTGTCTGCCGTGATCGGGCCGCAGGGGCAGGAGTTCTGGGAGGCCTTCGTGGCAGAGCGCGAAGAACTTCACGAACGTCGGCGCAGGTTCGAGGCGGAGCGGCTCTCGGCCCTAAAGGCCCTGCGCGACGGCGGGATAAGCCTGCGCGATGCGGCCACGCTGGTCGACCTCTCGCATCAGCGCGTGGCGCAGTTGCTGAGCGCGTGAGATAGCCCCCTGAGCTAGGTGAGTGCCCGCAGCGAGGCGACGGCGTCGCTGACCGCCGAGGCGACCCGGCCGACGTCGAACGGCTCACTGAAGGTGAGGCGCAGGGCGCCGTGCGCCAGGTCTTCAGACAGGCCGAGGGCGAGCAGGACGTGGGAGGCCTCGCCGCGCTGCGCCCCGCAGGCGGCACCCCCGGCCGCGATCACCCCGCGTTCCTCCAGCGCGGCGACCAAGGCGTCGCCAACGACGCCCTCGAACACGAACGAGGCGTGCCCCGGGTGCCTGACCGGCCCCACTCCCCGGCTCGAGATCGGGTTGGCGCCGGTGAGCTGTACCCCCTCAATCTCGTCCAGGATGCGGACGATCAACTCGTCGCGGCACTCCGTCAGGTGCCCCACGAGGCTCGCTGCCGCTCCCCGGTCTGTGCCCGCACTTCGTTCGCCGGCAACTTGGGCGCCCGGCGCCGGGTCGGTGGGCGCCGCGGCGGCAGGCGAGGCGGAGGGCAGGTGGGAGACGGCGGCGGCCAGGCCGACCGCCCCGGCCACGTTCTCGGTGCCCGCCCGACGCCCTCCCTCCTGCGTCCCCCCGGTCAGCAGCGGCTCGACGCTCAGGCCACGCCGCACCAGGAGCGCGCCACTGCCCTTGGGTGCCCCCAGCTTGTGCCCGCTGAGCGAGAGCGCATCGACGCCCAGCCCTTCCAGCGAGACCGGCAGGCCGGAGGCCGATTGCACGGCATCGGTGTGAAACAGCGCCCCCACCGCATGGGCCGCCACCGCGAGGGCGGCGACATCCTGCACGGTGCCGATCTCGTTGTTGGCATGATGGATCGAGACGAGGGTGGTGTCCGGCAACAACGCCCGGTCGAGGTCGCAGGCCAGCACGCGCCCCTCGTCGTCGACGTCGAGCACCGTAACCTCAAAGCCGTGGTGCCGCTCCAGAAACCGCACGGCCCCAAGCACGGAGGAGTGTTCGGCCCTAGAGGTGATCACGTGACGCCCCCTGGGGTTGGCCAGCGCCAGGCCAATGATTCCCAGCGAATTAGCCTCGGTACCCCCAGAGGTGAACACCACCTCGCTCGGGCGCGCCCCAAAGGCGGCACCCACCTGCTTGCGGGCGTGGGCCAGGCCACGGGCGGCCTCGGTGCCGAGCACATTGGCCGCCGACGGATTGCCGAACTGCGCGGTCAGGTAGGGCCACATCGCCTCCAACGCCTCGCGGCGCACCGGCACGGTGGCGGCGGCGTCCGCGTAGATCAGGGCTTCACTCATTGCCGGCGCCCGCGCCCGCAGAGACCTCCACGTCGAGGCCAAGGTCCAGCGAGGCCACCCCGTGGGTGAGCGCCCCCACCGAGATCAGGTCCACGCCGGTGGCGGCCACGGCGGCCACCGTGTCCAGGTTGATGCCCCCTGAGGCCTCCACCAGGCAGCGGCCCGCCACCAGCGCCACCCCGGCCGCCAGGTCGGCGGGCGAGAAGTTGTCGAGCATGATCGTGTCCACCCCGGCCGCGACCACCTCTTCGACCTGGTCGAGCCGATCCACCTCCACCTCGATGGTGGTGGTGTGCGGCAGGCGCTCGCGGGCGGCCCGGATGGCGTCTCCGACGCTCAGGCCGGCGGCGGTCAGCACCGCCAGGTGGTTGTCCTTGGCCATCACGGCGTCACTGAGCGAAAAGCGGTGATTGTGCCCCCCGCCGTGACGCACCGCCGCCTTTTCCAGTTGGCGCAGGCCCGGCGTGGTCTTGCGGGTGTCGACGATGCGCGGGGCCGGGCGCGGGGCCGGCCTGGCCGTCGCCCCCCGCGTTGCCGTCGTGTCCCGCGCCGCCTCCACTCCCCGCGTGGCCTCCGCCACGTACCGAGCGGTCAGGGTGGCGATGCCGCTCAGGCGCTGCACCAGGTTCAGCCCCACGCGCTCGGCGCGCAGCACCGCCCGGGCGGGGCCGGAGACCGTGGCCAGCACCTGTCCCGCCGCGAAGCCCTCCCCGTCGGCGCACGTAAGCTCGCAGGCCACCGGCCCGCCGTCCACCAGGGCAAAGGTGCGGGCGAAGGCCGTCAGCCCACTGGCCACCCCGGGCTCGCGGGCGACGAGCGCCGCCCGGGCTGTGGCCGTGACGGGAATGAACGCCTCGGAGGTGAGGTCGCCCCAGGGAGAGTCTTCGGCAAGGGCGCGCCGGAGCAGGTCATCGAGGGTCGCGGTCATGGGGTTCCTTGGATGGGGGAGAGGGCGCCCGGGCCTGGGTACGGCTGGGCTGGGCACGGCTGGGCTGGGTGGGGTAGGGCCGGGTGGGGATGGCGCCAATACGTCGAGCGGGCCTGGGACGGGTCGGTGGCTGCGAAGTCGCGGCG